>CAISEG010000030.1 GCA_903884265.1 uncultured Anaerolineales bacterium
CTGCACCTTTCCATCCCGGATCAGATAATCCTTGTCCAGGTCAAACAGATGCAATGCCGAGACGGCGCGACGAATCATCTCGTTCTTACGGATGGTACCGGTCCATTGCGTATCGGGAGGCAGTATGAGTTCGCGGATCTTTCTTTCCCCGGATTCCTTGATCCTGACCTGTCTGGTGCTTAAATCAATGGTGAAATCTTTTCCGCTTTCCAGGCTTCCGGCAAAATCCATGACGGCTCTCATAAAGTTGACCTCTTCCCTGCCAACCACCGAGCCGGAAATTATCAGCGGTGTCCTCGACTCATCAATCAAAAGGCTGTCAGCCTCGTCTGTTATCGCATAATAGAGCCCGCGCAACAGAAGGCGGCCGTGCCGGGGATCTTTCGCGTACAGGGATTCAACCTGCAAACGCAGCGCCGCCCCGCCCATTTCGTTTAACGTCAGTTTGTCCCGCAGATAGTCAAAGACAATCTCCTTATTGGTGCAGTAGGTGATGTCGCACAGATATTCGTCACGCCGCCTGCTAACGGGCACATCGTGGACTATGCATCCGACGCTGAGCCCCAGTGCCCGGTAAATCGGTCCCATTTCATCGGCATCCCGGCGGGTAAGATAGTCGTTGACCGTCAGAACATGAACCGGTACGCCCGCCAGTGCAGCGGCGCCGGCAGCCAGGGTGGCGGCAAGAGTCTTTCCCTCACCGGTTTCCATCTCGGCAATCATCCCCTTCAACAGAGCCCAGCCTCCCATTAACTGGACGTCAAAGTGCCTCTTGCCCAAGGTTCTGACGGAAACCTCCCGTACCAGGGCAAATACATCGGCGACAAGATCAGCACGGAATCCGTGGCGTCGCAGTTCGAGACCAAGATGGGTTGCCTCCGTCTTAAGTTCAGCATCGCTTTTACTCCCCAGAAGGTCGGCATGCCTCTCAATCAGCGGTAAAATCTTCTCCAGACCGGCCATACGAGAGCGAAGCCGCCTTTCTACGCCACCCGTGGCAGCCTTAAGAATTTTTTCCATAGTTCCAGGCTTGGCGTCCTGCTTTTCCGGACGAAGATCATGAGTTGCAGGTGGATGATTCAATAGGTTATGCAGCATGATTAAAAGTCAAATCTCTTGATGAGCACGCGGCGGATATTTCTATACCACTTCATAGCCATGGTTTCCGGGATATGATCGAAGCGAACAAAGGCCCGTTCCCCAACCCGAGTCAGGGTGGTTCCGGTCAACTCTACATCAAACAGGAAATTTTTCTTGAAGGATTGCGGTTTTTTGCTTTCGTTGGGATCAAGGGCGATGGACCCGCCACCACTAACGCTTAGGGCCATACTTGGCAGTTCGTTGGATGCGGCAGGCACTTCTCGCACAACAGTCGCCGATATTACGGTGGCACGATCACCGGCCAACCTCGCCTCAATCCTTCTGGACCTGTTGCGGATCAACTCGACATCATCCTGGTCCACGACAATTCGCACGACAGAATTTGAAAAATCAACCACATATCCCAGCGGTGCTCCCTTTTTACATATCGGCCCGGAAGGTCTTCTGCCAGAGGCAGGAGAAAAACGCCATCGGCAGGACTGCGTATCAAAAGCCCGCTGACACGCTCACGGGCCCGACTGAGTTCTGCCCTGGATTTGGCCATTTCATCCCTGAGTATTTCTGCCGCAGCCCTGTCGGTAACCTGGCTGAGCTGGTACCTGGCCTCGACCTCTCCGAGATTCCCTTTGAGAACGTTTACTTCTTTGTCAAGTTTCTGGGCTTCGCACAGGATAAGCGGGTCCCCGCGGCGCACCACGGAATCAGGGGCAGCCAGGAACTTGACTACAAAACCGTCCGCCCCGGCATTAACCTGTGACTCTATCGGAACCCAGACTATCCCTTCGACCACAGTGAACGAGGGAATCTGTACCGCAGTGACAACAGCCAGAAAGATGGCAGCAGCGATCCCGCCTGCCAGCAGGCTGCGCACCCTGTAACGCTGCATCAGGGAATCGGACAACAGATGCTGAACAAGTTTTTTAAGCGGGATAACAATAAAACCAAAGACTGTCCAAAGCGCTACCAGTATCCCTACCACAAAAAACTTGCCGGCAATAAACAGCGTTATAGCCGTCATGATGAACATGCGATACACGAATGAAGCAACCCCGTAAAAGGCCAGCCAGCACGCCTCGCCCACCGTCTGGGCAGTGGATGCCACTTCGGAGATACCGAGCAGCCGGCGCTTTACGAAATAACCAAGGTATTCGCTGCTCCGGGCCGCCAGATTCGGTATTTCCAGAAAATCGGACAGGATGTAATAGGCATCATAGCGAATCAGCGGGTTGCCGTTCATCAGCAGGGTGGAGATACCACCAATTA
>CAISEG010000031.1 GCA_903884265.1 uncultured Anaerolineales bacterium
GACCGACAAAGACACATCTGAATATAAATGGCAAATTCATCAATTTTAAGGAGACTGGATGCAGGAAATTTCTGACACACGTTATCTTGCCAAGAGAGTAGCCGGGTTGAAGCCATCGGGTATTCGCAAGTTTTTCGATATTGCCGCCACGATGAAAGATGTCATTTCACTCGGTATCGGTGAGCCGGATTTCACCACCCCTGAGCCAATCCTGGAAGCAGGCGTTCGTTCCTTGCGAGCCGGGGAAACGCATTACACCTCCAATTCAGGCAAACTCGATCTGCGCCAAGCTGTGGCAGGGAATCTAAAGCATCTATACGGCGTGAGCTACGATCCGGTCGAAGAGATCATTATCACAGTGGGCGTCTCGGAGGCCCTTTACCTCGTGATGACGGCCCTGCTCGACCCAGGCGATGAAGTCATCATCCCAACCCCATGCTTTGTCTCGTACCAGGCAGAAGTGATCCTGGCAGGCGGGGTACCGGTTGAAATTCCCAGCCGGATGGAGGATAATTTCCAACTGGACCCTGACCGCGTCCGCGCCGCCATCACCCCGCGCACAAAAGTTATCTTCGTGGGCTACCCCAGTAATCCAACCGGTGCGGTCGCCACACGTGAGACCCTGAAACGGGTGGCTGAAATTGCCATTGAACACGACCTGCTGATTGTCTCAGACGAGATCTACGACCGGCTGGTGTACGACTTCGACCACGTTTGCGTTCCAGCGCTGGGAGAGGAGATCAGGAAGCGCACCATCCTGTTGGGAGGACTATCGAAGGCTTATGCCATGACAGGCTGGCGCATCGGCTACGCCTGCGGTCCGGCAGATATCATTAAAGGCATGGTGCGCATCCACCAGTACACGATCATGTCAGCACCAACCACCGCCCAGGATGCAGCCCTTGAAGCCCTGACCAATGGAGAAAAATATGTTCAAGAGATGGTCAGTGAATACGATAGGCGGCGCAGGCTGATGGTCAGCGGGTTGAACAAACTCGGGCTGACCACTTTCGAGCCGCGCGGCGCGTTTTATGCCTTCCCCAATATAACTGCCTCCGGTATGGACGATGAGACCTTCGCTGAAAAGCTTCTGAAGGAAGAACACGTGGCCGTCGTCCCTGGCAACGCCTTCGGCGTGGGAGGCGAGGGATTTGTGCGCTGTTCCTACGCCACGGCATATGAGAGGATCGAAGAAGCCTTGCGGCGGATGGAAAAATTCATGAACCGGTATGGGTAAAACAAGGGATGGGGTAAAACTAAAATAGGGTGAACCACTTTGACCCCCTTTTGTATTGGTGTAAAATACAAGGGTATGGAGGTGATCAATGATTTTTCAAGTAGGGATTGAAAACAACAATGAAGGACGCTCCATCGCCTGGGCACTGGAACATCCCGGCTGTTTTGCCTATGGAATGAGAGGGGAAGCTGCAGCGACGAACTTGGAAGGGGCACTCAATAAATATGCAGGCTGGATCCTGCGACACGAGCGAAATACCTGGCTCAACTTCGCCGAAAGTGAAATTGAGATCGTCGTCAATGGCACCTGGGATGTTTATTTCATCAATGACAACCTGGACAAAACCAGCGAGGCAGACGGATATAGCGTGGAATCATTCTTCCCTTATGATTGGAAACCACTCACCAGAATTGAAATCAAACATGCACTCGACATGCTCGTCTGGAGCCGGGATGAACTGCTCAAGACCGTGCATGGACTAAACGAGGCGAAACTCAACCAGACATATCCAGGCGAACGGTGGAGCATCAACGGGATTCTTGGTCACATCGGCGGGGCCGAATGGTGGTATTTGGATTGCCTCGGACTGGCCTTCCCCCGCGTGGATGTTCCGGAGGAACCCCTCGCCCGGCTGGATAAAGTCCGGAGGCATTTCAACACGTGTTTATTTAAATTGGAGGGGGTGAAACAAGTGCTCGGAGTGGATGGGGAGTTCTGGTCTCCGCGCAAGGCGCTACGGCGGGCCCTCTGGCATGAACGCGACCACATAGACCACATCCGTAAACTGATTGCAATGTGAAGAAGAACCGGAGACGTTGGATAATAAAGAGAGTAGCAACCTTGCATTGCTACTCTCTTTTTATGTGTCTCAAAGATCAGGCTGGTTTGACATTGACCAGATGCTGGCGGATGCGATAATTCCCGTTCTTTGCCAATACCTTGGCTGCGAACTTCTCCGGGACATCGACAAGTGTGTATTTATCCTGGATGTGGATCTTGCCTATGGTGTGGCCGGGGATATCGGCATGGAAGGCAATCGTGCCAACCACGTCGTTGGGACGGATCCCCTGGAGGCGGCCCAGGCTCAAGCTGAGACGGACCATGCCCGGTTCGTGGGAGACCGTTTCGCGGTCCCCATAGTCGCGGTGTGGGGCACGTTTCCCATCCCGCTCATAACGGCGGGGAGCCGTGTCTTGCACCTCGCTGACCGTAGCGACCGGGCGTTGTTTTTCGTCGGCGCGCGCCAGCTTGAGGGCAGCCGCGGCAATTTCCAGCGGGTCGTGACCTTCCTCGACCAGCCGCGCCACCAGTTCGCGTTCGCGGTGGTAGCGGGCGCGTACCAGCCAGGTTTTGACGTTTTCGAGCAATTCGTTCTCGCGGTGGTTGCGGATGTCTTCCTCGGTCGGCAGAGCAGACTTGGTCAGCGGCTGACGAATGAGGGACTCGATCTGACGCAGAAGGCGTTTCTCGCGCGGTGTGACCATCGAAATGGCAATACCAGTCTTTCCGGCGCGGCCGGTGCGCCCGATGCGGTGGATGTAAATTTCCGGGTCGTCGGGCAAGTCATAGTTAAAAACATGGGATATGTCGTCAATATCCAGGCCGCGGGCGGCCACGTCAGTAGCCACCAGCACCTTGATCTGGTTTTGGCGGAACCGGTTGAGTGTCCGTTCACGGGCTTCCTGGCTCAAATCGCCGTTCAGCGATTCGGCCGGGAAACCGCGCCGGGCCAGTTCGTTAGCCAGTTCACCTGTGCCAACCCTTGTGCGGACAAAGATCAAAGCGCTGGACACCGGTTCGATCTCAAAGAGGCGTGTGAGTGCAGCCAGTTTATCGGCCTGGTTGACCAGGTAGTAGCGCTGTTCGATGGCCGTCAGAGTGACCTGGGCGCGCTGGATCAGGATGGACTGCGGTGAATGCATGAAACGGTCAGCCAGGCGGCGGATGGGGGCTGGCAGGGTGGCGGAGAAGAGGGCGGTCTGGCGATCTCCAGGGGTATCGGCCAGGATCGTCTCGATATCTTCAATAAAGCCCATCGAAAGCATCTCATCGGCCTCGTCGAGCACCACGGTGCGGACCTGGCTGATGTTGAGGGCATTGCGCTCGAGCAGGTCGATCAGGCGGCCAGGGGTGCCAACCACCACATCCACACCACGGTTGAGGCGGCTGATCTGCGGTCCGTAAGGTTGCCCCCCATAGACGGCCAGTACGCGCACTTCCTGCACTTTGCCATAGTCGTAAATAGCACCGGCCACCTGCAAAGCCAGTTCGCGCGTGGGGCATAGCACCAGCGCTTGCACGTGGCGTTCTCCGGGTTCCAGATTATTCAAAATGGGGAGGGCGAAGGCGGCGGTCTTACCGGTGCCGGTCTGAGCCTGGCCGATCACATCCGCGCCGGTCAGCATGACCGGGATGAGAGCAGCCTGAATGGGTGTCGGCTCGACATAGCCGAGCGCGGCAATGGCCTGCATCAACTCGGGGCGCAGGTTTAAATCAGTAAATTGGGTGGTCATCAAAATCCTCTTTCAGGGTCATTGTGAGCCGCGTTTTTGCGGCGTGGCGCTCCCCTAATAATCAGGAGAGGGCTGCGTCGCTTCACTTCTCGCAATGGTATGTAAATGAAGGGATGTTTCGATGACTCCACGGTCGTCCTGGTTACTGCACGGACACCGAAATTCTTGCCAATCCGAGGTGCTCTTGCGGGCGCCTCAGCCCAACAAAATAGCCCGGTCAACTCGCCGGGCCATCATTCGAAGTCTCCCCTTCGGGGACGATGTCAAAACAATTCCCTGGTGCGTGCGCTCCAATCTCGAGCGGCACGGGAGTATACCACGATTTGAGAGAATAGAGAGCAGAGATTCGGGAAAGGAGGAGCAGGTAACGCGCTTCCTCTTGGTTAATCCGCCAGGACCGGATCGTTTCGAAACGAGTAAAATATGGATACCATGGACACTTGCACCTGGCTGAGACCAGCCAAGAGTGCCCATTACTGGTCCCCGATGAAAGGAGCCCAATATGCAACCCCATCTGCTCGTCAACCAGTTACGCTTTGCCCGCAGCGAGTTCGTCCGTTGTCTTGAGGGAGTTTCCGCGGAGGATGCCATCCGCCGGGTGATGCCGATGAACTGCATCAGTTGGATGGTCGGTCATCTCGCCAATCAAGAGCATCGTTATTGGGTGGTTTTTTCGCAGCAAAAGAACATTGCGCCTGATCTTTATGAGCTGGTAGGGTTTGGAAAACCCGCCAGCACGCCTGTGTTGAAAGACATGTGGGCGGTGTGGCACAAAGTGACCGCCGAGGCGGACAAATATCTTGACACGCTGACCCCCGCGATCATGCAAACGTACCTTCTGCGGGACGGGAAGCCGGTGGATGAAAGCATCGGCACATTGTTGATGAGAAATATCTATCACTACTGGTACCACACCGGTGAAGCCTCCGCGGTCCGACAGATGCTGGGTCA
>CAISEG010000032.1 GCA_903884265.1 uncultured Anaerolineales bacterium
AACTCGGCTTTGGTCCCGGGCACTTGCAGGTTTCTCTGAACGAAAATCACCTCCAGGCATTCGGGCTGGACGAATCTCCCCAGATGGCGCGCCTGGCCAGCCGTAATATCCGGAGGAAAAGGTTCATCCCCTGCCTTTCTCGTGGCTATGCGCAAAATCTCCCTTTTGCAACGGGAGCCTTCGACTCGGTGGTTGCCACCTTCCCTTCCGATTACATTTACGATCCACGCTCCCTTCAGGAGATTTGGCGCGTGCTTGCGCCGGGTGGAATTCTGGTGATCCTGCCCATGGCTTGGATCACTGGCACTCTTCCGTTGGAACGCCTGGTGGCATGGCTGTTGAGGGTCGTCGGTGAAGCGCCCGGCAGGCCGGGAGAACTCCCGGCTGCTATAAAAGACCGCTTCGACCATCTCCGCTTTAACCTCCGCAGCGAGCTCGTCCCTGTCAGGGGCAGCCAGGTTCTGGTTGTCTTGGCAAAGAAACTGGACTGATCCTCCTTCGACCGTCCCCTCCTGCTTACTCCGAGCAGGTCGAATAGCGGTAAAATGAGGGCATGGAAATCCAGATTGCCGTTGCAAAAACGAACAAGTACGCCGTTACCGAGAGCGGGGATACCCTTGAAGTTGTGGAACGGCCCAACGGTGGCCTTTCGGTGGTGCTTGCTGACGGTCAGACTTCGGGGCGTGGAGCCAAGGCCGTCTCGATGATGGTTGTCCGTAAGGTCATTGGCCTGCTGGCCGAAGGTGTGCGTGATGGGGCAGCCGCCCGTGCAGCCTCAGACCTGCTCTATACTGAAAAGAAGGGGAAAGTTACTTCCACGCTCAATATTGTCTCAGTGGATTTGCATACCGGCACGGTCGTCATCACCCGAAATAACCCGGTCCCCTTTTTCATTGCGCGCGGCGATAAGATTGATTGCATTTTTTCAGAATCCAATTCGATCGGCACCTCCCGCAACACCCGTCCGGTCATCAGCGAAATTGCTGTCGAACCCGGTTTGGTGATTGTTTTCTACACTGACGGACTGGTCCATTCTGGGGAGCGGGTTGGGCGCCCGATGGATGTTTGCACCTCCCTCCAGGCCATGCTAGAAGAACAGGAGCCCACCCCTCAAGCAATCGCAGACGCCCTGCTCGCCGAAGCCGTGAACCTGGACGAGGGGCGTCCTGCCGACGATATCAGCGTGGTGGTACTCAAAGTATTAAAACGCCGTGGGGACGATGTCCGCCGCATGACTGTCCGGCTGCCCATCGACATCTGATGACCATGTCGAAACGGGGATCCCGTTTTACCCAGCAGTGGAGAATGGCCTGGCGCGAAACCCTGATCTTGTTGCGCGAGTTTCGCAATCCGGTGCTGATCTTCTCCTTTGCTATTCTCGGGCTTGGTATCATCTACCATTTTATCGCCCGCCAAGCAGGAGAACCGCTTGGCTCCCTGCCGGAGGCCATTTACTTGATGCTCACACTGGCTTTCCTGCAGCCCAGTGGAAATTTTCCCCATAATTCTATTCTTCAGATCTTTTACTTCCTGATGCCGGTGATCGGCGTCTTCACCCTGGCTCAGGGATTGGCAGAGTTCGGCGTGATGATTTTTAACCGCCGGGCGCGCAGTAAGGAATGGGAAATGGCCGTCGCTTCCACTCTAAGCAAACATACTGTTTTGGTAGGGCTCGGGCATCTCGGTTACCGCGTGGTTGAGGAGCTGCACGCCATGCAAGAGAATGTCGTTGTCATTGAGATCGACCCGGCAGCCGACACTGTTTCGATGGTGCGCGCACTGCGCATCCCGGTCATTCAAGATGACGCCACACGCCCGGCAACGTTGGAGGCCGCCGGTATCAGCCGCGCCAGGACGATTATTCTTGCCACCCAGAACGACTCGCTCAACTTGCAAATTGCCCTGAAAGCCCGCAGTCTTAATCAGGATATCAAGGTTGTCATCCGTATTTTCGACGCGGATTTTGCCCGCTCCCTGCAAGAACAGTTCGGTTTTACCGCACTCAGTGCCACCGGTCTGGCCGCCCCGGTCTTTGCTGCCGCGGCTACCGGTGCCGATGTGACTAATCCGATCTCGGTCGAAGGGAAACAGCTCAGTCTGGCACGTTTGACGATTTCCCCCGCTTCCATTTTGGCTGGGAAAACGATCGGCTTCGTGGAAGACAACTATCACCTGAACATTATCCTGCTGCGTCATGATCACCAGTCCGAAATGCACCCGACGGATGGTGCGTTGCTCAGCGCAGGGGATACACTGGCAGTTCTGGGCGGTCCGGATCCGCTTAACCATCTGCTGCATGATAACGATTAGTTCGACCGGTAAGGAACCTCCAGGGAAACCCGCCCTCTTGGTTGGCATCGTCGGTCCTTGCGGAGCAGGAAAATCCACGCTTGCCCTGGGTCTCCAGCGCAATGGATATCGCGCCCGCGCCATCGTGCAGGAACATTCATACGTAAAAGATATGTGGCAGCGCCTGACCAGGCCTGATGTGCTGATTTTCTTGCAGGCCTCCTGCTCGATGGGCGCACAGCGCCGCACCTTGAACTGGACCGAGTCCGAATGGGAGCAACAACAAGGACGATTGGCCCATGCCCGCCTGCATGCCGACTTATACCTGGACACCGATCCGCTCGACATTGACCAAGTCTTGAATTGTGTCCTGGAGTTTCTCCAAAACCGCTGATTTTATTGAATCCCCTACCCATGCCCTCTCAATCGGAGTATAATCACCCCCGCCGCCAGCCAAAGGCTGGCATTTTCGTGAATGGAGAAGCGTTTTATGAATCGTCGCCAATACAACTGGCTCTTCCTTATTATCCCCTTGATTGCCCTCGCGATCTGGGTGGACTTGAGCAAACAAATCACGATCACCAACCCTTTCAAACCGCAAACCAGTCTCATTGACCGCAATGTGCAAACCCAGCTTGGGCTTGACTTGCGCGGCGGCCTCCAGGTCCTTATGGAAGCCGATTTACCTTCCGATTCCACCGTCAGTTCGAGTGATTTGAATGTCACTCGCCAGATCTTGGAAAATCGCGCCAACGCACTGGGCGTAAGTGAAGTGGTCATGCAAGTAGCCCCGCCTCGCCGCATTGTGGCTGAGTTTCCTGGCCTGCAGGATCCCGCCCAGGTGATTGCTTCCTTGCAGGAGACCGGCTTGCTCGAATTTGTGGATATGGGCACTACGCCAGTTTTGGTCGGTACGGTCATCCAGACCGATTATGGAACGTCCTCCACGACCACCGGTACTCCTGCAGCTGCTCTCACGGATACACCCACCGAAGCTCCTACTGATACCCCGGCCATCAGCCCCACCACAGACCCGAACGCCACACCTGCTGCCGCCCCAACGCCTGAGGTTGCCCCAACCATTTATCACACCGTTATGACCGGCGCCGCGCTTAGTTCTGTCAATGTACAGTCCGCCACCCTGGGCGGATTTAACATCGCCTTCACCCTGAAATCCGATTACTCCACCCTCTTTGCCGACTACACCGGCAGCCACCTCAACCAGTATCTTGCGATCGTTTTGGATAAGAAAGCCATCTCCGTCCCGAGCATCAATGCTAAGATTACCGGCGGCGCAGGCATCATCCAGGGGAATTTCACCCAGGATACCGCCAACGCCCTCGCCATCCAATTGCGCTACGGTTCGCTGCCGATTCCGATCAAGGTCGTGGAGAGCCAGTCGGTAGGCGCCACACTGGGAGCGGATTCCGTCCGCCGGAGCGTGATCGCTGGCATCATCGGCCTTTTGGTGGTCATCATATTTATGGGTCTCTATTACCGTCTACCGGGCTTCATCGCCGACCTGGCCCTGCTCACCTTTGCCCTGATCACCCTGATGCTCTACAAACTCATCCCGGTGGTCCTCACCCTCTCCGGTATCGCTGGTTTCATATTGGCCATCGGGATGGCAGTGGATGCCAACATTCTCATTTTTGAGCGTCTAAAGGAAGAACTGCGGGCCGGCCGCACCCTGCACCAGGCTATAGATCTGGCCTGGAAGCGGGCATGGCCTTCCATCCGTGACGCGAACTCCTCCACCCTCATCACCTGCATCATACTGTACTGGTTTGGAAGCGCCTTTGGTGCTAGTGTGGTCAAGGGCTTTTCCCTGACCCTGGCTCTGGGTGTGCTGATCAGCCTGTTCACAGCCATCATCGTCACCCGCACTTTCCTGCACGCCGTGCTGGATAATATCAAATTCACCGAACATCCCCGCTGGTTCGGTATTCAGGAGAGCCATTATGAATCTGATTAAATATCGTTACCTGTACTTCGGCATCTCTCTCCTGGTCATCATTCCCGGTGTCATTGCCCTTATCATTTGGGGGTTGCCACTGGGTATCGACTTCACCGGTGGAAGCCTGCTGGAAGTCAAGTTTGCCTCCGGCCAACCCCCCGCGATTGCCGCTGTCACTGCCCTTTATAATGAAATGTCCACCGCTCAGATGGATATCGCCAATCCAGTCGTCCAGCCCATCGGGACTGATTCGCTCTCGATCCGCTCGAAAGAGATGAACGACACTCTGAAGGCCCAGGTTGTTGCGGCGCTGAAGGATCGCTTCGGCGGCGGGCAGGACGTGGTCATTACGAACTTTACCCAGGTGAGCGCAGTCATCGGGAAGGAAATTGCCATCCGTGCAGCCGGAGCGGTCGCTCTGGCATCCCTGGCGATTCTGGTCTATATTACCATCGCCTTTCGCAAAGTTCCGAACTCCTTCCGGTACGGCACTGCCGCCATCATTGCCACTATCCACGATATCCTGGTGACACTCGGAGCAGAAGCTATCCTCGGCCACTTCCTGGGCTGGCAGGCCGATGCCCTCTTCCTGACTGCCCTGCTCACCATCATCGGCTTCTCGGTACACGATGATATTGTGGTCTTTGACCGCATCCGTGAAAATTCGAACATCTACCGGCGCGTGGGGTATGAAACCGTCGTGAATCACTCCATTGTTCAGACCCTTGACCGTTCGATCAACACCCAGTTGACGGTCATGTTCACCCTGCTGGCACTGGCCCTCTTTGGGGGGGTTAGCATCCGCCACTTCGTGGTGATCTTGCTGGTGGGAGTCTTTAGTGGAACTTACTCATCCATCTTCAACGCTTCCCCCATCCTGGTGGTTTGGGAAAACCGGGAATGGCGCAACTGGTTCCGGCGTAAACCGGGAACCCAGATCAGCTAAGATAAAAGAACTTCCGTGGTCTAACCCCGGAAGTTCTTTTCTTTGCCAGTTTCTGACGTACTCCGTAACCACCTTTGTTGAAATTTCTCGAATGGAGGACCCGTTAACGCGAGCTGTACGGGTTGGGTTTATCTTTATACCGTCGGTCCTCCCCATATTTTCCCCGCAGCCACCCCCGTGATAAGGGGATAAAACTACAACATAATAGGAACCTTAATGGAAGGTTGATTGGAGTGAGGGTCGTTGTATGTTCCCATGGGGAATGCTATACTTTATCAGCATCCTCGAGAGCTAAATATGTTCCATTAAGGTCACCGATAAGGGGATCGGTTGCTGAAACCGATAAAGTTGAATATTCATCAGCAAATATCGCAGGAGGATAATGATGGATGAACAGGAGTTTCTACAAAAACTGAGCGTCCGCACCAATGTAAATATCGAATTATTAAAGGAGCTCACCGGGAATGATAAATTTTGGAGTTTGATCAAAACCGGGAATATGTTTGAGGCGGTCCACCTTTTGCGTGACCTTCAATCCAGGGTCGGATTGAGGGAAGCAAAAATGGTAGTGGAAGCCTTCATTGAAGAATATAAATAAATGGTCGCATGGACATTTGCTTTGAAGTAAATCATGCTCGGCGAATAGTTCCCGCTCCCCAGCTCTCCAGCGCGACCCCGACAACGCAGATCAAGCCATTGATTTCTTCTTCTACCAACTTTACGGCCTCATCCACCCTGAGATCGAGAGCGTAGAGACGATGCATCCCCTTCCTATTTCCTCTTGACGAAATAGCACATTTGTTCTATAATACTCTCAGGCAAGGGACGGCCCACAGACTGTCCCTTGCTGTATTTAACCTCAAGTCTGCCGTCCCTTGCCGACTTATCCGCAACCCTTCCAAAGTGAGGCAACCCTGGCCTCTCCAAGCGCGATCTTCGCTTTGCCCTGCTAATTTTTAAACGCTATGGGTATGACCAACTAAATAATAAATAGGAGAAACTGCCATGAACCATCCCCGCAAGGTCGGCGCACAGCCCGGCAATAAGAACGCTTTCAAGCACGGCATCTACGCCCGGCGTTTCACTTCCGGCGAAGCTAATTCCATTGAAGCCATGGGCAAGGACCTTGACGGCGAGATCGCCTTGCTGCGCAAGCACATCAACGGCCTCGCCGCCTCACTGGAATCCACCGAT
>CAISEG010000033.1 GCA_903884265.1 uncultured Anaerolineales bacterium
ATCGGTGGATCGATCCCACGTGAGTACATTCCAGCAGTGGAAAAAGGTATTAAAGAAGTTGCCGAAAGCGGCGTGCTGGCTGGATACCCGGTTGTTGATCTAAAGGTAACGCTTTTCGATGGTTCGTACCATGAAGTGGATTCAAACGAAATGGCGTTCAAGATGGCCGCCACCTTCGCTTTCAAGGAAGGTTTCCATAAAGGCGGACCCATCCTGCTGGAACCGATCATGAAAGTGGAAGCGGTCGCTCCGGAAGAATTCCTGGGCGATATCATCGGCGGGCTAAGCGCCCGTCGGGCAACGATCCGGGGCATGGAAATGCGACCGGGAAATGCCCAGGCGATCCATGCGACCGTCCCGCTGGGCGAGATGTTTGGGTACGCGACCGAGTTACGTTCAGCCACCCAGGGTCGGGGCGTGTTTTCGATGGAATTTGACCATTATGCGCCGGTACCAGAGGCTGTGGCGCAAGAAATCCTAAATTCATAATTCTTTTGTAGACACTAGAAGGAGAAGTATTTCATGGCGAAGCAGAAGTATCAGCGGAACAAACCGCACATGAACGTAGGGACCATGGGGCACATTGACCATGGGAAGACGACATTGACGGCTGCGATCACGAAGTACAGCCAATTCCTAGGGAAAGCGCAGTTTCGGGCGTACGACACGATCGACAATGCGCCGGAGGAAAAGGCGCGTGGCATCACGATCAACATAGCGCACGTGGAATACGAGACGGACAAGCGTCACTATGCCCACGTGGACATGCCCGGACACCGTGACTACATCAAGAACATGATCACGGGTGCGGCGCAGGTGGATGGAGCCATCCTGGTGGTGGCAGCGCCGGATGGGCCGATGCCGCAGACGCGCGAGCATGTTCTGCTGGCCCGTCAGGTGGAAGTGCCGAGCATCGTGGTCTACCTGAACAAAATAGACCAGATGGACGACCCGGAACTGCTGGAATTGGTGGAGATGGAACTGCGGGAACTGCTGAACGGTTATGGCTACCCGGGTGACACGATGCCGATCGTGCGCGGCAGCGCCTTGAAGGCGTTGGAGAGCACGAGCACCGACCCGAACGCTCCCGAGTATGCGAGCATCAAGGAATTGCTGCGGGTGGTGGACGAGTACATTCCGGAGCCGAAGCGCGAGATCGAAAAGCCGTTCATGATGCCGATCGAAGACGTGTTCTCGATCAAGGGACGCGGCACCGTGGTGACCGGACGTGTGGACCGGGGCGTGATCAAAGTTGGTGAGCCGGTGGAGATCATTGGCTTGCGCGAGACCCGCACCTCGGTATGCACGGGCGTGGAGATGTTCCACAAGATGATGGACGAGGGCATGGCCGGAGACAACCTGGGCCTGCTGCTGCGCGGCATCGAGCGCACCGACGTGGAACGCGGCCAGGTGGTAGCCAAACCTGGGAGCATCACCCCGCACACCAAGTTCACTGCGAAAGTGTACGTGCTGAAGAAGGAAGAGGGCGGGCGTCACAGTGCTTTCTTCAACGGCTATCGACCGCAGTTCTACATCCGCACGATGGATGTGACCGGCAACGTTGAACTGCCTGAGGGTGTGGAAATGGTTCTGCCAGGCGACAATGTCGACCTGACCGTGACCTTGATCGTCCCAGTGGCGCTCGAGCAAGGTTCCAAGTTCGCCATCCGTGAAGGCGGCCTGACCGTCGGCGCTGGCGTCATCACCAAGATCATCGAATAATTCGATAGTTAGGTAGCATAGCATGGCTGGTAAAAAGAAAGACGTCCGCCCAGTGATTATCCTGGCATGTAACGACTGCAAAGAGCGCAATTATGTGACGGAAAAGAACCGCCGCAATGATCCGAACCGCCTGGAATTTAACAAGTACTGCCCACGCTGTCGGAAACACACTTTGCACCGCGAAACGAAGTAACTCCGCAGGGGTGCAATTTTTGCGCCCTCGCGTGTAGGCCAGTAGCTCAATTGGTAGAGCTCTCGTCTCCAAAACGAGCGGTTGTGGGTTCAAGTCCTGCCTGGCCTGTAGATACAACGCCGCCCTTCTTTTCGGCAATTTTCAGGCGGCGTTGTCACTGTCAGTATGAAGGAGTCTAACGTGGCAGGTAAAGACGATAAACACAAGCGCGAGAATGCCATCCAGCGTTTTTTCCGTGAAACGATTGGCGAGTTGCGCAAAGTTCACTGGCCCACCTGGCCGGAGGCCCGCCGCTTGACCATCATTGTGATCATTGTATTGATATTCATGGCACTGTTCCTCGGTCTGGTGGACTGGGGAGCCAATCAATTGCTTATTCTTGCGATTGGTGCCTGATATCTCACTCGAGCAGTACCAACGAGGTTGAAGCATGTCCGATCAAGACCCGGAAGAACAGTTTGAGCAGGAACCGGTTGGATCCGATGAGAATGATTCTCACTCGGATGAACCTGTTTTAAGCGAACCAAAGACTGTTCGCCAGGAAACTCCTGCTTCGGGGGAGGCTGTTGAAGCGCTCCCCGAGGGACCGGCCTGGTACGTGATTCATTGTTATTCCGGTTACGAAAACAAGGTGCGCCATAACCTTGAGCAGCGCATAGAAACGATGGGTATGAAAGACAGGGTCTTCGACGTTGTCGTTCCCACCCAGGAAGAGATCGAAGTACGGGATGGCAAACGCCGTACCGTGGAACGCCACATCTTTCCCGGTTACGTACTGGTCAACATGGCGCTGAGTGAGGAATCATGGTTCGTGGTGCGCAACACACCCGGTGTAACCGGTTTTGTCGGCATGGGCAACCTGCCCACTCCCCTGCGCGCCGAGGAAGTGGCTCAGATCCTCAAACGCATGGAAGCCGAAGCGCCGACAGTCAAGGTGACGTTCAAGGTCGGGGAACGCGTCCGCATCGTCGATGGACCGTTCAACGATTTCCGGGGTGTGGTTGCAGAAATTGACATGGAGCGCACCAAGGTGCGCGTGATGGTCTCATTCTTCGGGCGCGAAACGCCGGTGGAACTGGACTTCTTGCAGGTGGAAAAAGCTTAATCTGACGGTTAACAGGCCGAGGCTTGGTCTGAATCGGTGGGAGGGTGTCCCGTAATCACCCGCTAAAACCACATAGTGAAGGAGTAAGAATGGCTAAGAAAATCAAGGCAATTGTTCGTCTGCAGATCGAGGCCGGTAAGGCCAATCCTGCACCGCCCATCGGCCCGGCATTGGCCGGTCATGGCATTAATATCATGGCATTCTGCAAGGATTACAACGCCCGCACATCCAATCGCCCGGGCGAGGTCCTTCCGGCAGAAATTAGTGTCTACTCTGATGGCTCGTTTACCTTCGTACTGAAGACCCCCCCCGCCGCTGTCTTGCTGCGCAAGGCCGCGGGTGTGGAACGAGGTTCAGGTGTACCGAACCGTGAAAAGGTCGGTACAGTAACGCGTGACCAGGTCAAAGAGATTGCGAAATTGAAGATGAAAGATCTGAACGCCATCGATATCGAAGGTGCCATGCGCCAAATCGAGGGCACTGCCCGCAGCATGGGCATTACTGTCGAAAATTAACCCGGTGGGAGGGTCTGGATTTCCTTCCGACCCGCTTGCACCACAAAGGAGAAATCATGGCTAAACACGGAAAGAAATATTTGGCCGCCGCGGCAAAACTGGATTTGGAAAAATTCTATGCTCCGGATGAAGCGGTCAAACTGGTAAAAGAAACAGCGTACACAAAATTTGACTCTACTGTTGAAATCCATATGCGCATGGGCCTCGACCCTCGTCAGGCCGACCAGCAGGTGCGCGACGTGGTTGTCCTGCCCCATGGTCTGGGTAAAGCCGTGCGTGTGCTTGTCTTTGCACAGGGCGATGGTGCTACCAATGCCCGCAATGCAGGTGCTGATACTGTCGCTGACGACGAAGAAACCCTGACCAAGATCCAAAACGGTTGGCTCGATTTCGATGTCGCCATCTCCACGCCCGACATGATGGGTAAGGTTGGTAAACTTGGTCGTGTGCTCGGGCCGCGTGGCCTGATGCCCAACCCCAAGGCTGGCACTGTCGTCGGCCCCGAGGATATCGCCCGCGCCGTTACCGAGTCCAAGGCTGGCCGCGTCGAGTTCCGCCTGGACAAGACCGCCAACATCCATGTTTCGATTGGCAAAACCTCGTTCGACGAGAATAAAATCTTCGAAAACTTCTCCGCTTTGATGGATGCCATCAAGAAGGCTCGCCCGGCTGCTGCCAAGGGCAATTACATCAAGCACATCACTATGACTTCAACGATGGGCCCCGGCATCAAGATTGATGCCAACCTGGCCCAGTCAATGGAGGAAGGCGAATAGCGATATTCGTCCCGCCCGAGATCTATTCCTTCGCCGAAGACGGCAGGTGCTCTGCATGCACTCGCAGAGCTTAATCTCCTGCCCAGGTGAAGACTGGTGGAAACACCCTTCCCTTTCCGGGGAGCAAAAGTCTTTGCCTGGTTCGCTCGGGCAAAGACTTTATGATTGGAAAGGTGGTGATATACATTGGCAAAATCAAAAGCACAGAAAGAGACCATGCTGTCCCAGTACGTAGATTGGGTCGGCAAGAGCCAGGCTGTTGTTCTGGTGGAGTATGCCGGTCTGAAGATGAGTAACCTGGATGCCATCCGCCTCAAGGTCCGCGAGGCTGGCGGTGAGTTCCATATCGTCA
>CAISEG010000034.1 GCA_903884265.1 uncultured Anaerolineales bacterium
AAGTTCACCCGCAAGGTGCAGATCGGGACAGCGCTCGTCCAGGCGGTGCCGTTGAACATGCTGTTTAGAGTAGTTGTGGCGCACATTAAAAAAGACCCGTTGGCGTTGTTATGCCAGCAGGAGGATTGCGAGAGGTGCAATGCGATCCGGAAGTTTGCGTAGAGGCGACCAGTTGGTCGCCTTTTTTTTATTTACTGATACAAAATCGGTTCCACCCTCAGGTTTTCTTCCCCCACCGCATCCTTGATGATGGTTGCCAGTTCGGTACACAGGTGCGTGGTATCGTTGGGGAACTCGATCAAATGCCCCTTTCCCTCTTCAAAGATCTGGAAGGCGAAGCGGTCTTTACCGGGGTATGAAATGAATGTGCCATGCAGGCGGCTGATGCGGCGGATGTCGCGGCTCGGGTCGCCGCTGGGGCGCAGGATCACGATCACCATCTGGGGGACATGTTCGTCTTCCCGTCGGGCAGAGACCGGGGTCACGGGCAGCTTGGGCGTCAACACCGCCGCGGGCGGCTGGGCGGGAGTCACCGGCTGTTCGACCGCGCTCCCGATGGTGGGGGTGCTTGGTGCGGAGGGCTCTTCATTCAAATTTCCTTCCGGTATTTCCGGTTCGTGCGCCTCGGCGTCCCGGGCAGCCAGGTTGGTCTTACTGGGCTCGTAACTTTCCCAATCGGGCGGGTCTTCCGGCGCAGGCGGCTCGCCCGCAAAGCTGGAATGGCGCTCGGCTACCCGTTTCGATACGGGGGCTGGTTTTTGCGTAATGGTCGCTGATCTTCGCTCCGGGGCAGAGGCTCGCGGTTGAGGCTGGGGCTGCAGGGGGATCTGCGCCGGCTCGGTCAGCTTAAGCTCGGTGCGGATGTTGTCCACCAGCACTTTGGAGGGGCTGGACTGGGCGTCCACTTTGCCTTCAGCCACGATCACCCCCCCAACTTCCAGGGCAAATTGGAATTTCTCCCAGGTGCGCGGGAAGAGCACCAATTCGATCACGCCCGTCAGGTCTTCGAGTGTGACCCAGGCCATCATCTTACCGGTCTTGGTCTGGTGTGGACGGATGCCGCTTACCATCCCGGCCACACGTGTCTTTTCCTCGTGGGAGGCCTCGCCCAGGGTGCTGGAGAAGTGCGTCACCACCCGCCGGATCTCATTCAGGTAGGGCGTCAGCGGGTGCTCGCCCATGTACATGCCGATCAGCTCGCGCTCCCAGGCCAGGGTCTCATGCCGGTCGGCATCTGGGACTAGTGGCAGGGTAATGCTTTCGGTCACGCCGGTGGCGTTGCCAAAGAGCGACAACTGCCCGGCTTCGGCGGCACGGAAATGGGAGGAACTGATCGCCACAATCCGGTCGAGAGATTCGAGCATGGCGGTCCGCGACCCAAATTCGTCTAGCGCCCCCACCTTGATCAGGCTTTCGAGGGCGCGTTTGCCCACCCCCCGCAGGTCCACGCGTGCTGACAGGTCGTTCAGGTCTTTGAAGCGCCCGCCCTTCAGGCGCGCCTGGGCAGGCAGTTCCACCGCCCCCTGGCCCACATTCTTGATCGCTCCCAGACCGAAGCGGATGGCAGGCTTGCCGTCCTTCTCTTCAATGGCAAAGTCCCAGACACTGGCATTGATATCCGGCGGTAAAACGGTGACGCCCATGTTGCGGGTATCGTTTATGTAGAGCGCCATTTTATCGGTTTCGTGCTTGGTCACCGAGAGCAGAGCGGTCATGTATTCCGCCGGGTAATGCAGTTTCAGGTAACCGGTCTGGACGGCTAGCAAGCCGTAGTCGGCCGCGTGCGATTTGTTGAAGCCGTAGCGAGCGAACTCGTTCCAGTCGTTGTAGATCGCCTCGGCGGTTTCGCCTTCCATCCCCTGGCTGACTGCCCCCTTGATGAACTTCTGGCGGTGGTTGTCGATCTCCTTGATCTTCTTATGCGAAATGGCGGCGCGCAGTTCGTCCGACTCGGAGGGCGTGTACCCAGCCAGCTCGATGGCGGCGCGCATCAATTGTTCCTGGTAGAGCGGGATACCATAGGTGTCGCCGAAGATCGGCGCCAGCGCAGGGTGCTTGTACTCCACGTCCGACTCGCCGTGCATGCGGCTGATGTAATCGGGGATGAATTCCATCGGGCCGGGGCGGTAGAGCGCTACCATGGCAATGATGTTATCCAGCGTCTGGGGTTTCATCTGCACCAGCCACTTGGTCATCCCCGAACCTTCA
>CAISEG010000035.1 GCA_903884265.1 uncultured Anaerolineales bacterium
CATGGGGAGATTATACACGTTTCACTTGCCCACTCCATCAGGCTGTGCTAAACTCAATTCATGACCGAATCTGAAGAGCTATTTTCTGAGGAACCCGGGGAAAACACGATGCTGCGCGAGGCGGTCGATGCGCTGCGCCTGGGCAACCGGGCGCGGGCACGCGATCTGCTGACGCGCCTGCTCAAGACGGATCAAAAGAATCCAACCTACTGGCTCTGGCTGAGCGCGGCAGTGGATACGCAAAAAGAACGCCAGTATTGCCTGCAGATGGTGCTCCAGGCAGACCCACAGAATGCCGCTGCCAAGCGCGGCCTGGTCATGCTGGGGGCGATCCCGCCGGACGATTCCATTCCACCTTTCCCACTCAACCGGCCAAGGCTGTGGGAGGAGAAACTGTCCATCCCCAAGGAGCCAAAAGAGAAAAAACGCGCCTGGGCCAACCCGGTGGTGCGGCTGTTCATTATTATGGGCATTGCAGTGGTTGTTGTGAGTGGCCTGGTCATCGGAGGACCAAAGCTGTTTTCCATTGGTGCGACTCCGTTACGTCATCCTACCGCCACACGCCGCCCCACGGTGACGATCACTTTAACGCCCTCCAATACGCCCGTCTTCCGTACTTCCACCCCGACATTCCTCGGCCCCACCCCCTTGTGGATGTTCCTTGACTCCACTTACACCCCAACGCCGCTCTACATATTGACGAAGCATCCCATCGTGAGCAGAAGTGCCTTTGAAGCTGGCCTGCGTTTCCTGGGGGTGAAGGATTATCCAAATGCCCTGGCCCTGTTTCAGCAGGCGATCACCTTGGAACCGAACGCATCGGACCTCTATTATTATGTAGGCGAGACCTACTTTGGCAAAGGTGATTTTCGTAGCGCCAGGGATGCCTACCAGGAAACCATTAACCGGGATTCTGCTTTTGCCCCAGCCTTTCTGGGCCGTGCCCGAACAAACCTGAGCCTGAATCCGGATGCGGATATCATCGGTGATCTGAACGAAGCCATTATCCTTGACCCGAATTTTACTGAGGCTTACATTGCACGCGCCACGTACCTGCTTGACAGTAATCCAGCCGCAGCAAAAACGGATGTCGAGACTGCTCTCGAAATCAGCCCGGGTTCGGCCTTGGCCTACCTCACCCTGGCAAATGCTCAGTTGAATTTAGGAGAGAACGATGCAGCGCTGGAATCGGCCACGCATGCTAACAAGCTTGACTTGACCCTCGTCCCGGTTTATCTGACAATGGCGCGTGCTTATATCGCCACCGGTCACGCGGCCCAGGCAGTCAGCGTGTTGCAGACCTATACGGTTTTCGAACCAAACGATAACCGCGCCTTCCTTCAATTGGGGACTGCGTATAATGCCGCCGGGGAGTATCAAGCGGCTGTGGAGGTACTCAATAAGGCAATTAACGCCAACCGGCGAAATCCCGAAGCTTATTTCCAACGAGGTACTGCCTACCTGAACCTGGACAATCCCAACCTTGCCGAAACCGATTTTAAGGCCGCCATCAATTACGATCCATTTGACTTTGATTCCCAGCTAGGGATTGCACGGGCATATTTCATGGAGGGCAAGCCTGGGGATGCGTACATCTATACGGAACAGAAGGCCGCGCCACTGGCAAGATCCGATGGCACCAAGGCACAGGTTTATTACTGGGAAGCCATTTTCCTCGAGGCAATCAAAGATCCCACTTCCGATATCGGGGCGATAAACAATTGGAACAAGCTCATCGCCCTGCCCGCAGACGTGATGCCTGAAGCGTGGCGCACAGAGGCCTACCAGCAGCTCAACATCACCCCCACGTTCACGCCCACTTTTACGTCGACGTTGACTTCCACATTCACGCCATCGCTGACTCCCACGAGGACACCTACAAAGACACCCTAGTGAGCAGGTCGGGCAGGAGGGGAGGAACTACGGGAAAAAATTCAGTCCTTACGGGAAAAGTTATCTGGTGGTTCTTCAAAAGAAATGAGAGTGAGAATAAAATTTCGGCGGCAGTTCAACTGCCGCCGAAATTTTATTTCCTGCACTGCTCACACGGGCACAGCGCCCGCAGGTATTCCCAGCGATATATCCCGGCCTCATGCCCGTCCTCCCAGACAGGGGTAATACCATAAGAACCGACCGGGACAAAGTCGCTTATGCGCGTGGTGGGAGAGTCGGGCAGGTGGGTGGAGAAAACGGACGAGTCAGGAGTATCGCCCATTTTGTCATGCCCGCCGCGGCATTCGGCGCACGGGCAGCCTGCCCTCAGCAAGGAGAATGGATACAGGCTGGTATGGCTGTCGTCCCAGATGACGGCCAGTTCTTTTTTCCCGCGGTTGGCAGTAATGGAAAGTGGTTTCATAATCGGATCATAAAAAATCAATGGGATGGGATGACTGTCAAATACTCCTGGTCGGCCCACCCGGCACGGGTTGTGTCGTAAGAGGCGGTGAGATACCACCAGGTGTAGCCATCGGCCTGTTGCGGTCCGTTCGTGACCAGAAAAACTTCGGAAGCAAAGGCAAGGTAGAGCGGAGTGGCGTTCATTCCGGGATCCCCGCGCAGGTTTAATGCGTCAACGCCGGTGGAGACCTGTACATAGACGCCGACGGCAATTTGACCGGGCGCCGGGGTGGGGGAGACGCTTGGGGTGGGCGGGAATGGCGAAAGTGTGGGAGGCAGGGTTTGCGGCGTGGATGTGGGACCGGGGATGATGGTAAAAACCGCCGCGGCAGGCGTCAGGTCCGGAGTCGCGGCAGCAGGACGCATCACCAGAATGTACACGAGACTGGCGCACAATAAAACACTGGCGATGACCAGCGCTGCGATCAGTACTTTTCTGTTCAGGATTCTTTTCATTGTTAAACAGGCAACAGGAAGAAAGCCAGACCGAGGATCAAGTAGATGGCTACCAGAGCTGAACCCTCCAGCCAGGAAGATTCACCGTCCGAGGAGACAAGGGCGGCAATGATCACTCCGGCAATCAAGGCCAGCAGCTCGAAAGTATTGAAAATGAGCGTCAGCGGGTGCCCAAGCACCAGGCTGAGAAAGACAAGGATGGGTGCGACCAGCAAAGCGATTTGAAGGCTGGAAGAGACTGCAATTTCCACGCTGAGAGCCATTTTATTCTGGCTGGCGAACTGGACAGCCACCAAGTGCTCGGCGGCGTTCCCGATGATCGGGATGAGGATGATACCCAGGAAAAACTCAGAGACTCCCAGGCCAACGACGACGGGCTCGACAACTCCGACAAGTACTTTGGAAAGCCAGACGATCCCGGTGGTCCCAATTACCAGAATGACAATGGATGTTACCACTGACCATTTGGGCAGAACGGACGCTGGGGCGGGTTTCTGGGTGACAGGTGTGTCACCTGATTTAGCGGCATCCAGCAGGCCGAGGACGTAGAGGACGATCATGATGGCGGCCACGCCCAGGCTGAGAGCTTCGACTTTGGGACTTGTATCCGGTCCGATAGAGTGGCTGAAGAGCGACGGGATGAGCATGGCCAGAACAGCCAGCACCAGCAGGATGGCATTTCGGTTGGCATTGCCTTTATCGAAGACCTGGCGTCCGTGTTTAACGCCCCCAACCACAAAAGAAAAACCCATTACGAGCAGGAGATTGCCCAGGATCGAACCGGTAATGGAAGCCTTTACCAACTCAAGCAAGCCGGCGCGAATGGCAGTGATGGTGATGATGAGTTCGGCGGCGTTGCCAAGCGTGGCATTGAGCAGTCCCCCGATGCGCGGGCTGGTGAAATGGGCCAGGGACTCAGTGGCTTTGCCGATGTATGCAGCCATTGGGATGATACCAATACAGGTCAGGACAAAGACTACCAGCGCAGGCCAGTGTAAAAGTTCGCCTGTCAGAGTGAGCGGCAGGGTAAGGAAAAATAAAACAAGCGGCTCGTGGGATAAAAAGCGTTGGATAGCTTTCAAGTGTAACCCAATTCTTGCTGTGAATTTGATGAATTATACCTTTTCATTGCGCAGTAAAACCCTGGCTTGCGGCGGGATAAGCACCTGTAAAGATCCCTGGAGCACTTCGAGTGAAGCCTGTTGGGTGCCCAGCATCGGTTCGCCATCCATTTGGAGGGAGAAGGGTGTAGCGGACTCGATGAAGGCTTTGCGGAAAGGGATGCAGCGGGCCTGGTCTGAGGACTCATGCTGACCTGAAAGGATGTCGAACATGACGCGGAAGGCGTCTGCCAGGGTACTACCGGAGAACAGCCACAGGTCCATCAGGCCGTCGTCCAGGCAGGCTGAAGGCGAAATTACCGCCGTGGCATAATGACGGATATTGCTGGCCACGGCCAGGAGATAATGACCCTCAACCTGTTTATCATCAGCGGTGACATGCAAGTTCATCCCATGCCAGATGGTGGCATTCCATATGGTAGTGGCGGCGTATTGCGTAATGCTGAGATATTTCTCGAAACGCTTGCGCGGCATCAGTTTTTGAACCGTCATTGCATCCAGCCCGATCCCGGCCCACATCAGGAAAGGCTGGCTATTGCACATCCCCACATCCACAGCACAGGGAGTGGATTCGGCCAGCATACGCGCATTCTGGCTGAGAGCCCGCAGGTGCGGCCAGACGAAAGCATTAATCCCCAACTCCTGGGCCCAGGCGTTGGTTGTCCCTGCCGGGAGAACTCCCAGGGCGGTTGATGAACCGATCAGGCCTGCAGCAGCCTGCCCGGCAGTGCCATCGCCACCGATGGCATAAACAGCGTGGTAATTTTCCTGGGCGGCCATGCGGGCAAGTTGGGTGGTATGGCGACCGTTGAGAGATTCGGCCACTTCCACACGGCAACCGTGATCACTTAGAGTGCGGATCACGCCGCCGATAAATGGACGCACCGAGATGCGCCCGGCAGCGGGGTTGTAGATAAGTAGTGTGTCAGCCATACCTTTATTATACTTTGGTGAGGGGAGAACGAACCGTAAAAACCACGTGTTATAATCCCTCAGTCAGCCTATGGATGAGCCCCGTGTACTGAATAAACGCTACCAACTGCTGGAACCGCTTGGTAAAGGGGGTATGGCCGTCGTCTATCGTGCCCGCGACCTAATGCTGGAACGCCTGGTGGCGGTAAAAGTGTTGCGCGAGGATTACTCGGGTGACCTGGCTTTTAAGGAACGCTTCCGCAGGGAAGCCAAAGCGGCTGCCAACCTGTCTCATCCAAATATCGTCACCGTCCATGACTTCGGCCTGGATAACGGGCAATTGTTCCTGGTGATGGAATATGTTCCGGGTACGGACCTAAAAACACTTATCAAACAGCGCGGCCGGTTCAACCCCGAAGAGGCTGTGCCCCTGCTCATCCAAGCATGCGCAGGGATTGGCTACGCCCACCGTGCAGGGCTGGTCCACTGCGATGTGAAACCGCAGAACATGCTGGTGACGCCGGATATGCGTCTCAAAGTAGCTGACTTTGGCATTGCACGTGCGCTCTCCACCATCCATCCCGATGAGCAAAGCGATGTGGTCTGGGGTTCACCGCAATATTTTGCTCCCGAGCAAGCCTCGGGGGCAGCTCCCGCCCCAGCTTCGGATGTCTATTCCCTGGGTATCATCATGTACGAGATGTTAACCGGTTCACTGCCCTTCCAGGCCACCACGGCCACAGACCTTGCCCGCATGCACATTGAGGAAGAACCGCCGTTGTTGAGCGAGATGATCCCGGAAATTTCACCGACGCTGGAGCAGATCCTGACGAAGGTCCTTTCCAAGGAACCTTCCCAGCGCTACCGAACTGCTGATCAATTGGGACGGGTCCTGCTTAGCTTTGGTAATGCCCGATCCGCTCCGGCTCTGGCCCTAACCCCCGAAGCAGATCCCGAGATAATTTCTGCACCCTTGGCGAAAACCACAGCCGAACCTGCCCCTGTAACTGGGATCGACTGGCCCTCTATAGGCTTGGGATTGGCTGCTTTGGTAGCCGTGCTGGGACTGATCCCGTTCTGGATGTGGATCTACTTCGTGTATAATCCGCCCATTCGTTGATCCGAGATGAAGCCGTATATCATTTCCCCATCCATCCTTTCGGCAGATTTCACCCGACTGGGTGAGCAGATCGCCGAAGCCGAATCTGCCGGTGCAGACCGATTGCATGTGGATGTGATGGATGGGCATTTCGTCCCAAACCTGACGATGGGACCGTTTATCCTTGAAGCTTGCCGCCGGGTGACAAAATTGCCACTCGAAGCGCACCTGATGATCGAACATCCGGAACACCTGCTAGCAGCATTCGCCCAGGCGGGAGCCAGCGGCCTGATCGTGCATGTGGAAACCTGCCCAGATATTACCGGTACTTTGAAAACGATTAAATTGCTCGGCTGCAGCGCCGGGGTGACCCTCAACCCGGCGACCCCCGCCGGTGACCTCGAACCTGCGTTGAACTTGGCTGACCAGGTGCTGGTGTTGACCGTCCATCCTGGATATTCCGGGCAGGAGTTCATGCCTGAGATGATCTCCAAAGTGGCTGAAATCCGCTGCATGCTGAATCAGGCTCATTCGCTAGCCCGGCTGGAGGTAGATGGTGGTATTTCAGCGGCAACCATTTCCAGGCTGAGGGATGCAGGCGCAGACACATTTGTATCGGGAAGTTTCATTTTCCACCATCCGGAAGGCATCGTCGCAGGCATCCGGTCCCTAAGAGAAGTACTGGCTTCTTAAGTCGTGCCGACCTGAGGAAAACAAAAATCACGGCTTGCGCCGTGACCTTGTCTGAAGATTAATAATTAATTACGCCGTCTTGACCAGAGTGCGGATACACTTGGTACACAGCGTCTTCTTCACCTTACGACCGTTCTCAATGACCGTAACCTTTTGCAGGTTGGGATGGAAGGGGCGGTTGGTGACACGATGAGAGAATGAGACGTTATGACCGAAGGTAGTGGCCTTACCACAGTGAGCGCATTTCGCCATTTTGGAACTTCCTTTCTTGCCAGATGAAGCTTGTGCCTGTCTTTTGAGAGCGGCGTATTTTACCACGAAACGTATCCTTGTACAAGTCAAGTGTTATTAAACAGTATAGAGGACAAAACCATGGGCAAAGAAATCACCACTTTAGGTACCATTCACATCTCGCCGAATGCTCTGGCGACCATCGCTTATCATGCCACATTGACATCCTACGGGGTGGTTGACCTGGCGCCGAAGAACCTGGCAGAGGGCATTGCGGCAACGCTCACCAAGGAGCCGGCGCACGGGGTTGCTGTGCGGTACAACGGTGAAGAGATCGATATTGATGTCCACATCATTATTGAATATGGTATGCGTATCACCTCGGTGGCAGCCAGTGTGGCTGATTCAGTCCGCTTCCAGGTGGAAAAAGCGCTGGGAATGCCCATTCATTATGTCAATGTCCATGTTCAAGGCCTGCACGTGAGCGATTCTGAATAGAGTGAGGAGAATTTAGAAGTATGAATCCGGATATTCAAGCGCGGTTGGAGCGTTCGCAACTCACGCCGATCGATGGGCAGGCTCTCAAGAAGCTGGTCGAAGCAGGACTGACCTGGCTGCGGGCCAACCAGCAAATGGTCAATGCACTTAACGTATTTCCTGTACCAGATGGGGACACAGGCACGAACATGGTTCTGACCATGCAATCGGCTTACAACGAAATTGACGATCTCGGTCACCGCGGGATCGGACAGATGGCTGCGGCGGTTTCCCAAGGTGCACTGATGGGGGCACGCGGCAATTCGGGAGTGATCCTGTCACAGTTGTGGCGCGGTTTTGCACGCGCTTTGCATGGCTGTGAGATCCTGGATGGTCCGACAATGGTACGTGCTTTTGCCGAAGCGCGTGACACAGCATACAAGGGTGTTGTCCGTCCGGTGGAGGGGACCATTCTGACGGTTGCCAAAGACGCAGCGGCGGCGGCCGCCCAAGCGATTAAAGAGACAGACGAGCCGTGGGAGATCCTGGCTCGCGTTGTGCTGGAGGCTGACGCCTCGGTCCAACGCACCCCGGACCTACTCCCGGTACTCAAGCAGGCTGGAGTTGTTGATTCGGGTGGCAAGGGGTTGTACTTCATCCTGGAAGGAATGCTGCGTCTTGTCCACGGTGAACCTTTAGACACACCCACAGCAACCGTACAGCCGCTTTCGGTGATGAACCTTGAGCATACGTTGGATACGATCGAGCCAGGGCAGGATTACGAAGTAGTAGTGGATTTCGTTCCCAGAGAAACGCTTAATCTGCAAAAGTTTTACAGCGAATTGGAAAAGATCGGCACTTCCATCCAGGTGGGTGAAGGCGAGGGGATGTACCGTATGCACATCCATGTCCCGACCGAGAAGCGTTACGATCCGATCAATTATGTCATGAGTATGGGCACCATCACCAAGATCGCCATGGAAAACCTGCTTGCCCAGATGGAAGGGGTTGACCATAAATCTCCCGGGGCCAGAATTGAACTGCCAAATATCGAACCAGGACAGATCGCCGTGGTTGCAGTTTCGCCGGGGGCAGGCATCTCGCGCGTCTTTGCCAGCCTGGGAGTTGCAGCCATCGTCGAGGGAGGGCAGACGATGAACCCTTCCACGAAAGACATCCTGGACGCTTTTGAGAATTTGCCAACTGATAAGATCATCATCCTGCCCAATAACAAGAATATTGTCCTGGCAGCCAAGCAGGCCAAGGACGTAACAGTCAAGGAAGTTTACGTTGTTCCCAGCCGCAGCATCCCACAGGGGCTAGCGGCGATGATGCACCTGAACGTCGACAGTGATTTAAAAGCCGTGGCTGCCAAGATGTCCAAGGCCATTGAAGATGTAATCACGATCGAAGTAACAACTGCCACACGCACGGTCGAAATAGACGGTGTTTCGGTGGAGCAGGGACAGGTGATCGCATTAGTGAATGGCAAACTGGCCATCTCGATGGCTTCATTGGAAGAGGCTTGCCTGGGAGCATTGGCATATACCCATGCGGAGAATTATGAACTTATCACCCTCTTTCATGGCGAGGGTTTACCCACCACCGAAACCAACCGCATCGTGGATGTGATCCGAGCGGCGTATCCTGCCCAGGAAATCGAATTGCAGGATGGCGGCCAGCCGCATTATCAATTCATCATCTCCATCGAATAGCTGCTCTCCCCGGAAGTCGTGCCTCCGGCACTTATACATGTCCAACGTTTGCATCCTTACCGACAGTACCGTGCAGTTCACACATGCGCATTTTCCTGGGCATGAACGGGTGTTTGTCATCCCTTACGATCTTCAAGACAATAAGCCGCAAGGGGATGAAACCCGGATGCACAAGGGCCTGACCCAGCGGTTGATCTCCCCTACGCCGCAAGAGTTTGTCCGTTTTTATGCTCGATTGAACCACAAGTACGATACGATTTTTGTGCTCACACTTTCTTCCCTGCTCAATCCTGCAACCAGCCTGGCAATATCCGCTTCGTTACAATTCAGCAACCATGCCACGATCGATGTGATTGATTCGCAGACGACCGGCATCGGGCTGGGTCTGCTCGTCCAGGCTGCGGCAGCTGCGGCATGCGAGGGGGTTCCACCGGGGGAGATCGAACGCCGGATGCGGGTTTCCATCCCGCACATCTACATGCTCTTTTGCATCCCGGAGTTAAGATATCTGGCCCAATCCGGTTACATGGACTATTCCCAGGCATTGGTTGGAGAAATGATGGGCATGCTGCCAATTTTCGCCATCGAGGAAGGCCGCCTGACACCATTGGAAAAAGTACGCACTCAGCGACATTTGTTTGAGTCTTTTCTGGAGTTCATGAACGAATTCGAGGCCCCCACACATATTGCCCTGGTGCGGGGCGTGAGCCAAAACATCATCCGAACCCGGCCTTTGCGCCAATACGTTCAAGAAACTTTCCCGAATACACCGTTCAGCGAACATACCATCGCTCCGCATCTGGCGGTGTTAATCGGTCCACAAAGTATGGGATTGGTTATCATGGAAAAACCGGAGTAGAGGCGATCATGAAAATCGGTTTTGTCACTGACAGCACTGCCGATATTCCGTCCGACTTGGCCGGAAAGCACGGCATCGAAATTGTCCCGGCGCTGATCAATATCAGCGGTAACAGCTATACGGATGGAATCGAGATCAGCCGAGAAGAGTTCTATACCCGCCTGCCTGACCTGAACCCGCCGCCGACAACATCCTCTCCTTCGGTTGGTTCGTTCCAGGAACGCTATGAGAAATTGCTGCAAGCCGGGGCAGATTTTGTGATTTCAATTCACCCACCGAATGATTTGAGCGGGATTTACAATGCTGCCCGCCTGGCAGCGGAGGCTTTCGGCCAGCGCATCAAAGTGCTGGATGGTGGTCAGTTGAGTCTGGGGCTGGGATTTCAGGTCATTTTGGCGGCGGAAGCTGCCGCTCACGGTGCCGTTCTCGATGAAGTAACGACCCTGGTGGGCAGTGTCCGTCAGCGGGTGCGGCTGGCAGCACTTCTGGATACCATTGAGTATGTCCATCGCAGTGGGCGCGTTTCCTGGGCTGTCGCCAAGATTGGCGGTATCCTCCGTTTGCAGCCGCTCATCGAGCTGAGATACGGGATTGTCTACCGGTTGGGGCAGGCACGTACTCGCTTGCAAGGCATCGAACGCCTGGTGGAGACACTCAATTCCTGGGGACCGCTGGAAAGGTTGGCTGTGTTACATACAAATGCCGAATCAGCTGCCCGGCAATTGCTTGCCGAGGTGAGGTCGAAGGTGACCGTTCAGCCATTGTTGGTCAACGTCACGACTGCCATTGGGACCCACGTCGGACCGAACGGGCTGGGTTTCACGGCTGTCCCGGTCCAGCCATAGCGGCTGTACCTGCATGCGGCCTCTGCAATTAAAAAAAACGGCGCTCCACTTGAACTGAGCGCCGTTTTTGTCTTTTTCCAAAGACTAATCCAGATAATAAGTCATTCTTTGCAACCCGATGGACGGGTCAAGGTACTGCACTCGTACGCCTGGCGGAACACTTAGACTGAGGGGGGCGTAGTTCAGGATGGCTTTGACGCCAGCTTCAACCAGAAGGTTGGTCACTTCCTGCGCCGCGAGAGCCGGGACGCACAACATTGCCACCTTAATTCCAGACTGCCGGATCGAAGTCACAATATCCCTTGTATCAAGTACGACATAATTTTCCACCTGACCGCCAATCTTGGCGGGGTCATTATCAAAGACCATAGCCACGCGAAAACCGCGGTCGGTGAAACCCTGATAACGGGCCAGAGCGTGACCCATATCGCCCATACCGACCACTGCGACATCCCAGACGCGCTCAATTTTCAGGATTCCGCGTAATTTATTTACCAGGAAGGCAATATCGTAGCCAGTACCTTGTTTGCCGAACTCGCCGAATTGCGATAGATCCTTTCGGATCTGGGCAGCAGAGATACCCACTGTTGAGCCCAGTTCCTGTGAAGAAGTGGTCAGTTTCGCCTCGGCTTGCATATGGCGCAGGGCGCGCAGGTAAATCGGTAGCCGACCAATGATGATATCGGGGATATCGTTTTTAGCCATATAATGCCTCTTTTTGAATGTTCCGAATAAACTTTACCATAAAAAAAGTGATTGTGCAATTATTCATTTTACAGTGATATTAACAGTAAAATTTCCACTGCCCTGGAGGGTGATGA
>CAISEG010000036.1 GCA_903884265.1 uncultured Anaerolineales bacterium
CGGGGGAATCAGGGTTGAGTTTGATATGAGGATGGGTGAAATGGATACCTTGGAAGCAATTCACAAGCGAAGAAGTATCCGCCGGTTTATGGATGATGCCATTCCAAAAGCAGATTTAGAAGCCATCGTCGATGCGGGTCGCCTGGCGGCGACAGGAAGTAATCGGCAGCCTTGGGATTTTGTTGTGGTAACCGACCGGCCCATGATCGAGCAGTTCAAAGTGTCTGGTGCCTGGATAGAGAAAGCCGGCGCGGTAATTGTCGTGGTAATGGATCCGGTATCACGCTGGTGGGTGGAAGACGGCGCGGCAGCAATTGAGAATATGCTTCTGGCGAGTACGGCCTTGGGCTATGGGGCGTGTTGGGTGGAAGGGGATGCTTTGCCACGCGAAGCGCTATTCAAAACACTCTTGGACGTGCCAACCGAAAAGCGAGTAATGGCCTTGATACCAATTGGTGTGGCAGCTGAGATACCGGCACCGGAGAAGAAACCATTAGAGAAAGTGCTTCACTGGGAAAGGTATTGATCTGTTTTGCAGAGCATTCGAGCAAGCAGAGAAATCAATTTGGTAGCAAGTAATTTGAGGAGTAGCTTGTGGCTGTGCCCAACCCCGTCTCCTGCAGCTACCAACTCCGCCGCTTGCGTCTCATCCATCCAGCCAACCCTCCATTGGCTGCTGAGCCCCCAATAAGACGATCATTTATGTTGTAATATGAGGAATGCCTGCCCATGTACCTAACAATACAAATGCGCGAGAGCTAATCAACCGATGGCTGAGTGCGTCGCATAAGTTTGGCAAGTAGCCAGGGGGTTATAAGGCTCGTCCACTGGTGCGGCGATAATGCAAATTGTTCGTTCATTTTGTCTCCAGGGATACTGACTGTCGTGCTATACTGAATACAGTATTTTCATCTTTTTGTTCGCTATCTAAAGTCCCAAACGTTTGGGATTTTTTATACGATTCGTTTATAAGAAGCTATACGATCCGCTTAAAGTCATGTTGGGCTGGTGACGGTCTACGGAAGCGATGACAAATGAAAACCCATATCATTTTCAAATCAAATCGAAAATCAACAGAAAGAATGCAACAAATAATTCACGGTTTGTCAGAAGCGGAATTATCTAAAACCATTGGCAATAATTGGTCTATATCAGTTACATTGGCACATTTGGCATTTTGGGATCAGCGAGTGATCAATGTTATTGAAACAACAAAAAAGAATAATGTACTAAATGCCCCTCTTTTTGATGATCAATTGAATGACATTCTGGCTCCTTTTCTAGAAGCCATTCCTCCCGTTGAAGCAGCAAGAATGGCAGTAAATATAGCCGGAACCCTGGATAGATTACTGGAAGAATGTCCTCCAGAGTTGATAAACCAAATGATGGTGGTTAATAACAGGTTGGTGGAACGATCACTACATAGAAATGATCATTTAGCGGAAATAGAGTCCGTGTTAAAAGGATAGAAGGATTTATTAGCCAGCCCAACCCGCGGCTCAAGTCCGACGCCCTCACGGGTAACCCACCGTGACAACCCGCGCCAATGTCGAAGTCACCCGCCAGCGTCAACGGGAACGATTCTCGAATAAGGAATCCTCCAATCCCCTTACCTGAAATGCAGACATGCGTCCCCCAGATGTGCGCAAGTTCTGCGTGCGGGATGCACCCTGGCAGATCTTGATGCAGACGGCTATGAACCAGGTGGAGTTATCGGTGCGGGTTTATCATCGGGCGCTGACACTGACCCGCAGGATCGCCGACCAGGTTGGGAACGAAATATCCAGACGCCCCACTCGCCGATGCCCTCCAATACCACCTCAGGTTTTTGACAATTTGATTGGGGTCTTCCGGGCTACAGAGGGATCCGGAGAAATGTAAAAAAAAAGACAATAAGAGATTCTAGGACTTTATGCACACGAGAAATCGCCGAAACCTTGACAAATTCCTCTATACCCATATAATTGGCAAAATTAAACCCGGTCAAATTAGAGATGTTTACCCTATACGTTCTGATTTATGCCAGCCTTTTGTATTACTCCTATATGATGATTTATATGGGAGCGAAACCCATTTTGGTTGGCCGGAGAAGGATGCCTTGGTAATCTAATCGAAGTGCATCTGCATAACGAAAAAATGCAAAAAACCGTCCAACCATCGGACGGTTTTTTGTTATAGGAGGTACCTGCGAAACCCACATATCCTTAACCCCTTAATAAATTTCCGATCGGATCATATTCAGTTGAAAAAATATCCAAGATTCCAAGAGGAGAAGTAGAAATGAAAAGTCGTTTGATAATCACCCTGTTCGTCGCCCTAACTCTGCTTGTTTCGGGGTGTAGTCCTGCCGCAACCGCGGCACCCGCAACCGGTGCGCTTCCAACTGATACCCCCGGCAGCACTAGCGCCAGTACCAGCATTCCCGCAGATCCATGGGGGAATATCGTCATCCCGCCTGGTCAGTCGGTCAAGGTCGGCTTATCTTCAGCCCTGGCAGGCGGTTACGCCGTCTATGGGACTGACATGCTCAACGGTGTCGACCTGGCCATCGAGAAATTCGGCGGGAGCCTGCACGGTTGGACTCTGACCTCTGAAGGTCAGGATGACGGTTGTGAAGGGGCTGCCGGTGTGACTGTTGCAGAACAGTTCTCGGCCGATCCGAACATCCTGGGCGTTATCGGACCGATGTGCTCTGGCTCGATCGTTCCGGCAGAAGATATTTATGCCGCCAACCATGTGGTCATGATCACTCCTTCGGGTACGGCGGTCGCTGTGACCGCCCAAGGATACGAAACCGTTTTCCGCACCGTGCCCAATGACGATTTGCAAGCCCAGGTGACCGTAGATTACCTGACCAAGGAACTGGGACTCACCTCTATTGCCATCATCGACGACCAATCCATCTATGGCGAAGGTCTGGCCACGGCCGTCAAGCAGAAGTTCGAAGCTGCTGGTGGTACTGTCACCTCTTTTGAAGGCATCAACCGCGGTGAATCGGATTATTCAGCGGTTGTCTCCACTTCGATGACTGGCAGTCCACAAGGTGTGTACTTTGGCGGGATGGACGCTGAGGGAATGAAGCTGGTTGTACAATTCCGTGCTGCCAACTTTAGCGGAGTGTTCTTCGGTCCAGACGGGATTAAATCCCAGCCCTCATTTGCAGATGCGGCTGGTGCTGCTGCTGAAGGTGCCTATATGACCTTCGGTGCCGTTGGTGGTGCCGCTGGGTATGATGATTTCCTGGCAGCCTTCAAGGCCAAGTTTGGCGGTGATCCGGTTGCCTACGGACCGGGCTCCTACGATGCAACTTTGATCCTCCTGCAAGCCGCCGATCGTGTTGCCACCGTTGATGCGAATGGCAACCTGGTGATCGGGCGCAAAGCCCTGGCTGATTCCATCCGTGCTACGCCCTTTACGGGTGTCACTGGTCACTTGGAATTCGATCAGTCTGGTGACCTGAAGGTCGTTTCCATCTCGGTATTCCAGGTAAAGGGTGGCATTATCACCCCATTGAAGGAATATAATTTCGGCCAATAACCAATCGGCTCAAGGGACGTGAAGAAGGTCCCGGAAGAGCTATCGAGCAGGGGCGAGGTAGAACCTCGCCCCTGCAAGGTTGAATATGGATTTATAAATCATGACATTATCACCCGGCCTCCATGCGTTTCTCGGACAACTGATTAATGGCCTCACCGTAGGCAGTTTCTACGCTCTCATCGCCCTGGGTTATACGATGGTGTATGGTGTCCTTTCGATGGTGAACTTTGCCCACGGAGACATTTTCATGGTCGGTGCTTATTGTGGCTTGTTCACAATTGGGCGTCTCCAGTCAATTGGATATTTGGAAACGAATCCGGTCCTGGCGATCGTGGTTACTTTTATGGTCGGGATGCTGGGAGCCAGCCTCACCGGCGTGCTTGTGGAAAGGTTGGCCTACCGCCCAGTGCGTCGAGCCGGGCGCTTGGCAGCTCTGATCAGCGCCATTGGTGCATCGATCATCCTGCAGGAATCCGTCCGCCTGGTTCCCACCATCTTTAAAGCCATCCTCGACATAAAGATTGGCTCGCACAACTTATTCCCCGATGCCTTCATTTCAGGTCTCCTGAACCTGGCCAAAGATTTCGGTGGTTCGGCCGCCAAGACCTACCCGGCTATTCTCGGGACGGGTGGTTTCACCCTTGCCGGAGTTTTTATCTCCTACGGCCGGGTGTTGATCGTGGTCCTTTCACTGATCATCATGCTGGCTTTATATTTGCTTGTGCAGTACACCAGGATCGGTCGGGCCATGCGGGCCGTATCCGAGGATAAGGATACGGCTTCCCTGATGGGCGTAAACGTCAACCGTACCATCTCGACCACTTTCTTCATCGGATCGGCCTTGGCAGGGATTGCCGGGGTGATGGTGGGTCTTTTCTACCTGCAGATCCGGGTCGATATGGGTTTCGTGCCGGGCATCAAAGCCTTCACCTCGGCGGTATTGGGCGGGATCGGGAATATCCCTGGGGCAATGCTGGGTGGGTACATTCTGGGATTGGTCGAAGTGCTCAGTGTACAAGTCCTGCCGGCTGTGTATAAGGATGTGGTGGCTTTCGTTATCCTTATCCTGACCCTGATCTTCATGCCCAACGGCCTGTTGGGTAACCGGAAATTCCTTAAGAAATTGTAGCCAAAGGCGTAATTATGACCATGATCCAGAATTTCATTGCTGTTTATGCCCGGAAGCGTTGGTTACTGTGGGTCGTACTGGGCCTGCTCGCGGCCGCGCTCCTGGTCATGCCGCTATTGCCAATACCGCAAAAAAACCTGTGGGTGCGGATCCTAGGATATGCCGGCCTTTATATCCTGTTGGGCCTGGGATTGTTGATCCATGTGGGTTTTGCGGGCATGCTTGACTTGGGCTTTGCAGCTTATTACGGCATTGGAGCCTATACCTACGCCCTGCTGGCCTCGCGGCAGTTCGATATCCACCTTCCTTTTTGGGGTATGCTCTTGGTGGGCGGGTTGGTGGCTGCCCTGGCAGGCGCGTTGATTTCCATACCGGTTTTACGTTTACGGGGTGACTACCTCGCCATCGTTACTTTGGGGTTCGGCGAGATTACCCGCTTGCTGCTGCTCAACCTGAAGGGTCTGACCAACGGCTCTCAGGGTGTCATTGGGATCGACAAACCAGTCCTTTTTGGCGTGGTCTTCAACACCGGCACCCACTTTTACTATCTCATCTTTCTGCTCATTCTTCTTTTCACCTTTCTTACAAACCGGTTGATCCAATCGCGCATCGGACGCGCCTGGCTCGCCATCCGGGAAGACGAAGATGTGGCTGAAATGTCTGGCGTGAACACGATCTGGTACAAGTTGCTGGCTTTTGTTTTAGGGGCATTCATTGGTGGACTCGGAGGTGTCGTTTTTGCCAGTTGGCAGGGTTCCATCTTCCCCGATAACTTCAACCTGTTGGTTTCGATTAACGTCCTCTGCTTGATCATCCTGGGCGGGCTGGGCAACCAGTATGGGGTCATCATCGGAGCGCTCGCATTGATCGCCCTGCCAGACATGTTGCGCGGGTTTTCGGATTTTCGCATGCTGATCTTTGGAATCCTGCTCGTAGTGATGATGATCCTCAAACCTAACGGCTTCCTGCCACGCGTTCCGCCTCGCCTTGAAAAGGCTGCAGATGGGAAAATTAAACCGCGGGAGGATCGGGCATGAATGCGCCGATTCTGTCTGTAAGGAACATGACCCTGAATTTTGGTGGCCTGAAAGCAGTCAGTGACCTGACCTTTGCCTTACAGGCCGGTTCGATCAGCAGCATCATCGGACCCAACGGGGCAGGTAAAACCACTTGTTTCAATTGCATCACAGGTTTTTACCACCCAGATGCCGGCAGCATACTCTTCGAAGATAAACCCATCGGCCGCCTACCTGCTCACGCCATTGCGGCTCTGGGGGTCGCCAGGACCTACCAGAACATCCGTACCTACGCTAACCTCACCACTCTCGAAAATATTCTGGCCGGGCAGCATTGTCGTCTGGATTCTAATTTATTCGATGCTGTTTTCCATTCGAAACGGCATACACGTGAGGAGCGTACCTCCCGAGAGACAGCCTTCACTATCCAGGAATTCGTGGGTTTGCGCGGCCTAGGCGACAGTCTGGCGCGCAACTTACCCTATGGAGCCCAGCGCCGCCTGGAGATCGGTCGGGCGATTGCCAGCCGACCGCGCCTGCTGCTTCTGGACGAACCGTCGGCAGGCATGAATCCCGCTGAGACGCAGGATATGATACATTTGATCCGTCGCCTGCGCGATGAGCTGGGTATCACCGTCCTCATCATTGAGCACGATATGAACTTGATCATGACGATCAGCGAGCAGGTGACCGTGTTGGATTTCGGGCAGAAGATAGCCGAGGGTACACCTGCTCAGGTCCAGAAGGATCCACTGGTCATCGAAGCTTACCTGGGTCGGGCAGCCGTCAAACAGTGATCGGATTCCCCCGGGAACCAGTCCTTTTCCATTACCTTTTTTAGGAAATCCTATGGCTTTATTGACTGTCCAGGACGTTCACACATCGTACGGAAAAATCCGGGCCCTGCATGGAGTTTCGCTCGTCGTGGAACCCGGTGAAATCGTCTGCCTGATTGGCGCGAATGGCGCCGGGAAAACGACAATACTGAAAACCATCTGCGGGCTGATTAAACCCAGCCAGGGGAAAATCTTGTTTGCCGGCGAAGATCTGACCCGTCTGCCTCCGCATGAGATTGTCCGGCGAGGTATTGCCTTGGTGCCGGAAGGCCGCCAGGTTTTTTCCCGCATGACCATTCAGGAAAACCTGGAGATGGGTGCTTTCACGCGCACGAACCGGCCAGCCATCGCAGCGGATATTGAAAAAATATACATCCTGTTCCCGCGTCTGAAAGAGCGCCGTAAGCAGCTTTCCGGGACGCTCTCGGGTGGTGAGCAGCAAATGCTCGCCATAGCTCGTGCTATGATGGCTCAACCTCGTCTTTTGCTTCTGGATGAACCTTCCATGGGTCTATCCCCCATCCTGCTCGAGAGCATCTTCGCAACCATCCTTGAGATCAACCGGCAGGGCATCACTGTTTTGCTGGTGGAACAGAACACATTTGCTAGCTTGGAGATTGCCCATCGCGGCTATGTGATTCAGACCGGGAAGATCGTATTTGATGACAGTGCTGCTGGTCTCAAGGATAACGATATGGTCAAGAAGACATACTTGGGGATTGCATGAGGTTTGGAGAACCCCCTCACATTCCTAAGGCTTTCTCAAAATCAAAAGTTGTCTTTCTCTCTAAGCTCATTGCCTTTTGGAGATAAGGGACGAAAAATGGGTTTCACACAACTTGTCCCTCCGCACTCATGGAGGGGTTGGATGGGCAACCTTAATCCCAACAGGGACGATGTGGTCGCCCCTATTGTTTGCCGCTCTCCTAATAGATAAAAAAGTGATTGTCTTTGGGGGAATTTGGTTATATACTCCATTCATATATCATACAAAATTGTACGTACCTAAATATATCGATTGAATCATATTGGGGTGGCGCTTAAGGTGAGAATCGGTCTTATCGTTCAATAGGTTTTTTTGTTCCTGGGACATTGGTATGGCACAAAGCTTTCATAGGGATCGCTTCACTTGGCTGGCTTACCTTCTCTTGGCTTTCTACGGTTATTTCCTCAATATTCTTGGCCCCATTACACCATTTCTCAAAGATGAACTCAATCTGTCGTATACGGTTAGTAGTCTGCATTTCACGGCATTTGCAATTGGTATCCTACTCGTTGGGTTGAGTGGTCACATTCTGATACAACGCATTGGCCGCTGGCATGCTCTTTGGCTTGGTGCCTTTGGAATCAGTGTGAGCGCCTTCTTACTACTGGCTGGTCAGTCGGTAGAGTTTACTATTGGGGCCTCATTTTGCATGGGATTGGTAGGCTCGCTAATTTTAGTTATTGTCCCGTCTGCGCTATCCGACCGGCATGGAGAATTGCGCGCGGTCGCCTTGTCGGAAGCAAACGTGATTGCTTCGCTGGTATCCATGGCTGCACCGCTGATGGTAGGATGGTCCGTTCATCTACCCGGCGGCTGGCGTTTAGCCTTGGGAACGGTAGCCTTTGCCCCATTCTTGATGCGACTTGGATTTGGTCACACTACTCTCCCACAGTCAACGCCTCGCCCGGAAGATTCTCCTTCTACTCGGCAGCCTTTGCCCATCCTGTTTTGGATGTATTGGGTGGCACTTGTCCTAGCTGTGTCCGTGGAGTTCTGCATGATTTTCTGGAGCGCCAACTATCTGGAGAATACCCTGGGCATGCTGAAAGTGGATGCAGCTCAAGCCATCAGCATTTTCCTGGCTGCCATGATCATTGGGCGTCTGGCTGGAAGCCGTCTTGTTCAGCTATTTTCAGCGCGCAGATTGGTGATTGCCTCTATCTTTGTTGCGAGCATCGGATTTTTGATTTTCTGGACGACTAACACGATCATTCTTGGGTTGGCGGGATTGTTTGTGACGGGCTTTGGTGTCGCTAGCCTATATCCGCTCCTCCTCTCGCTGGCCATCGGCGTGGCCAATAATAATACTGTACAGGCCAGTACTCGGGCCACCCTGGCTTCGGGTACAGCTATTTTGACTCTTCCCTTGGTGTTGGGACGTTTGGCCGATACGGTTGGCATTCATCAAGCCTATGGAGTCGTGGGCGTTTTATTAATCGGCATTTTCCTGTTTATGCTGGTTACAGCGGGTAAAGTTTAAATAGGGTCGCCTGCTTAATGGTACGGGATTGGTTTCAGTCCTTTACCGCCACCCAATAACAGCATGTGTCCAAGGTGGACATTCGTCCTGCTAGGATTGCTTGTGCTCTATAACAACGGCGAGTTCATGCTGGACGACATCCTTAAATTCGATTTTCGCCCTTCCCGCTGGCATGGACTTTATTGGGCTTTTACTACCTAGCTTTGATGGGTATGATCAACTGCACTTTCGCAGTCGGTAAAATATTTGGCTTCGTCATTTTATTCAGCTATTCCTACAACCTGGCAGCCACAGCTTGGTCTTATGCCCGGGTCCAATACAGATAAGGAGAACTTTATGACCACAAATATTCTCATCTTGAAAGGTAGCCCGCGTGAAAAAGGCAACAGTGCCATCCTTGCTGACCGGGCCGCATTGGGTGCTCAAGAGGCCGGTGCACAAGTGGAAAGTATCTACCTGCACGGTCTGGACATCCGCCCCTGTGATGGCTGCGACCTGTGCGATGCCGGCGCATGCATCATTGAAGACGACATGCAGACGCTCTACCCCAAACTGGCCGCCGCCGACGCCATTCTCCTGGCCTCGCCCATCTATTGGTTTACCTTCACAGCCCAGGTCAAGCTCTGCATTGACCGCTGGTACGGCTTCCAGGCACACCATTGGCAGGAGGTCAGCCACAAACAATTCGGTTTCATCCTCACCTACGGCGATACTGACCTCTACACCTCCGGTGCCATCAACGCCATCCACACCTACGAAACCATGTGCCGCTTCCTGGAAAGCAAGATCGTTGGCATTGTCCACGGCTCGCTGGATAAAGTAGGCGATGCTGAGAAACACCCCGAACTGCTTCAGCAGGCATACAATCTCGGTAAACTCCTGGCCTCCGAAAAGCAGAATGGTCAATAACACCAGCTTATGAAGATCCCCACCCTCTCCACCCCTCACCTGTTCTTGCGTCCTTGGAGGCTGGAAGATGCCAAAGCACTCTTTGCCATCCTTCAGGAACCTGCTATCCTGAAATATTTCCCACCAACTGACTTTACCCTGGAAAAAACGCAGAGCTACATCAACCGCCAGCTCAAGCACTGGCAGCAACGGGGGATTGGTCACTGGGCCGTGGTTACATCTGAGGATGGTCAGGTTGTCGGGTGGAATGGGCTGGAATACTTACCCGAACTCGGCGAGGTGGAAGTAGCTTACCTATTGAGCCGGAACGTCCAGGGACGCGGGATTGCCACCCAGGCCGCCCGCCTCGCCATCCGCTTTGGGTTCGAGAGCGCAAAGTTAGATAATATTGTCGGTCTGGTGCACCCTGAAAACGTTCCATCCGTGCGTGTGCTCGAAAAATGCGGGCTGGTTTTCGCCGACCACCTTACCCTGTGGGGACTGGACATGTCTCGTTACCGGATTTCGCACGTAGACTACGAACATATGCGAAAATACGATCAACCTTGATGCTTCGCCGCTCCTCAAATCCGGAGCCAGACCCTGCATCTGCCTGATAGAGGCAATCGAAACAACTACTTAGATTGGTTCTGGATATAATGATATCGAATGGGATCAGGGTCCCAGGACAATATTTGTGACTAAAGAATGTGCAGCTCCCAAACAAGCCTTGTTCGTGCTGATGACCCTTGTTATCAGCTTATTCTGGTTGGCAGGTTGCGGTGTCCCTGTTCCAGCCTCCGGTTCTGCCACACAGTCTGCCACCCCCACCCAGCCCACCCCCGCCCCTTCTCTTCCAACGAGCCTCTCTCATTCTTTACCGGCCGTGAATATTCGTTTCGGTCGGATCGGAGTATCTAGGGGACTTTCGCAAGGAGTCGTTAATTGCCTCCTTCAGGATAAGCAAGGTTTCATCTGGGTCGGAACCCAAGATGGCTTGAACCGCTACGACGGTAATACCTTCAAGGTCTTCCGGCCGGCTCCCGATGACCCCCAGAGCATCAATGATCGCTGGATCAATTCCCTTTTCCAGGATAAACAGGGCTACATCTGGATTGGAACCCGCCTGGGTGGACTTAACCGTTACGACCCAGCCACTGGGTTGTTCACCCACTTCGTTACCGATTCTTCCGATCCGTCCAGTTTGATCAATAATCGGGTCCAGGTTGTTTTTGAAGACAGCCGGGGACGATTGTGGATCGGGACAGCCGAAGGCCTCGATCGATATTTACCTGCCAGGAACGGCTTCGAGCATTACAATTTCAACCCCCTACCGACATCGGAACCCAGCGGCGACGATATCACTTCCATCTTCGAAGATACCCATGGTACCCTTTGGATCGGTACCGCCGCCGCTGGCATGAACCGATACAACGAGGAAACCGATGCCTTTATCAATTATTCCATGGACGTATCCAAGCCTTCCACATTGAGCGGCAATAGCATCCGTTCAATTCAGGAAGATTCAGACGGCAACTTGTGGGTTGCAACAGAAAAAGGGCTTAACCTGTTCAATCCAGAGACCAAACTAGCCACCCACTTTCTGCATTCCCCTGGAGATTCCAACAGCCTGGCGAGCAACTCCGTGCGGATTGTTTTTGTGGATGGCAATTCAAATGTTTGGGTCGGTACGAGTGACGGTTTGGACAGATATGATAGTTCCTCTGGAAAGTTCACTCATTACAAAAACGATCCCGGGATGGAAACCAGCCTGAGCAACGATATTATCACCGCCATCATAGAAAGTAGTGACAGCGTTCTATGGATTGGAACATCTGGTGGGGGTTTGAATAAATACTACCGGGGACAAGATCGTTTTACGTACTACCACTTCAGTGCAGACGACCCTAAAAACCTTAGTGGGAATATTGTCCGGAACCTCCGCATCGACGGGAAGGGTGATGTTTGGATCAGCACACTTGATGGCGGTCTGGATCGTCTCTCTGCCCGCACAGGTCTGGTGACCCGCTTCCTGAATGACCCTCGGAACCCGGGCAGTCTGGACAGCATCGAAGTCTGGTCCGCATTTACGGATCGCAAGGACACACTCTGGGTAGGGACCTCCGGCGGGTTGGACATGCGCCTCCCGGGTTCCGGTGATTTTGTTCATTACCACCACATCCTGGGTGACCAGACCAGTCTGATCGGTTCCCCGGTGTATGCCATGGTTGAAGACGATGCCTCGAATTTGTGGCTCGCCACGCAAGATGGCCTGGAGCGATTCGATCCTGACAGCCAGGTCTTTGTTCATTATCAGAACAATCCTGTGGATCCACACAGCCTCAGCGGGAATGATGTCGAGACGCTTTTTAAGGATCACTCCGGTATCCTGTGGATTGGGACATTTAATGATGGGCTCAATCGGTACGTCCCAGCCTCGGGTCAATTCCTGCGCTACCAGCACGACCCCGCCAACCAGGACAGTATCAGCAATAATTCCATTCTCAGTATCTATCAGGACACCCATGGAACACTTTGGGTTGGAACGGACGGCGGAGGCTTAAATCGTTTGGACTCTGCAACCAATTCCTTTACCCACTTTGGGGAGGCAGATGGTCTTCCGAATAGTGTCATTTTCGGCATTTTGGAAGACAATAACGGCTTTCTCTGGTTAAGCACGAATCACGGGATTTCGCGCTTTGACCCGGCTACCGGAAAAGGCATTCGAAATTACACAGTGGACGACGGGTTGCAAGGGAATGAATTCAGCCCAAATGCCTGCGCCAAGGACAGCGATGGACATCTTTACTTCGGAGGTGTGAACGGGCTGACAGTATTCGACCCTGACCTGATCAGTGACAGCCCCTTTATCCCGCCGGTTGTCCTGTTGTCGATCACTCAGGATGGTCTACCCCTGAACAGGGCCACGCTGCCGGAGTTTGTGCAGAAAATAACCCTCCGCTGGCCGCAGAGGGGTTTCGAGTTCGAGTATTCTGCTCTTAGTTATGCCCAGCCGGGGAAGAATCAGTATGCCTATATGCTGGAAAACTTCGACCAGGGCTGGAACCAGGTCGGGGAAAGCCGGAACGGGCGCTATACCAACTTGCCTGGTGGCAGCTATGTCTTGCGCATCAAGGGATCGAATCAGGACGGGATCTGGAACGAGAACGGGCTTTCTATCCGGGTGACTGTTGTGCCTCCTTTCTGGCAGACCTTGTGGTTCCGTCTCACCCTCGTGGGCGGTCTCATTGTTCTTGTTTTGACCGCCTACTGGGTGCGTGTCAGGAGTATCCAGTCTTACAACCGTGAACTCGAGCGTCAGGTCCGCGACCGCACACAGGAGATCGAGAAACTCTTCGAACAGACCAAGGAACTGGCTGTCGTTGAGGAACGCAACCGCCTGGCGCGCGAATTGCATGACAGCGCCAAGCAAAAAGCCTTCGCCGCCCTGGCCCAATTGGGAACCGCCAGCGGGGTTTTAAAGAAGGATCCAACGGCCGCTAAAACCCACCTTGGTGAGGCTGAGAACCTGGTCTACGAAGTGATCGAGGAACTCTCCTTCCTCATCCAGGAAATGTACCCGGTTGCCCTGAAGGAGAAGGGGCTGGCGGTTACCCTGCGTGAATATGTCTTTGAATGGGAAAGCCGAACTGATATTCAGGCGGACGTGCGTATTGATAGCGAACGGCGTCTCAGTCTTAATATCGAGCAGGCCATTTACCGTGTCGTCCAGGAGGCGCTCTCCAATGTTTCCCGCCACAGCCACGCCGACCATATTGAAGTTGTCTTATCCTACAAAATGGACATGGTGGTTTTGACCATCGCTGACAATGGCTGCGGGTTCGATCCAGAAGCACAGCCATCCGGGGTGGGATTGCGCTCCATCCGGGAACGCATCGAATCTATCGGGGGCATGGTGGATATCGAAAGCCTGCTGGATTGCGGCACCCGCCTGACGGTCCGTCTGCCAGTTAATCAAACTGGGTCGCGAAGAGGAGAAAATAATGACTGAGGCAATTACCATTCTCCTTGTGGATGACCATGAAGTTGTGCGCAAGGGGGTGCGTGCCTATCTGGAGACACAGCCTGATTTCCGTGTAGTCGGGGAGGCTTCATCGGGGGAGGAAGCCATTGACTTCGTTACAGAACTCATCCCGGATGTGGTCCTTATGGACCTCATAATGCCCGGCATGGACGGCATTGAGACCACCCGTCGCATCAAGAAGGTCAGCCCGCGCACTCAGGTGGTCGTCCTGACCTCCTTCCACGAAGACGCACATATTTTCCCGGCTTTGAAAGCCGGTGCGATCTCCTATATTCTCAAAGACATGAAAATGGATAAGCTGGCCGAAACTCTGCGCCGCGCCGTCCGGGGGGAAGTGACCCTGCACCCGCGCGTCGCGGTACGTGTCCTGCAAAACCTCCGCGGTGACAACCTCGACGCTGAACCGCTCTTCACTGAATTGACCGAGCGTGAACTGGACGTGCTCAAACTTATCGCCAGCGGCCTGACTAACAGTCAAATCGCTGAAAAGCTGGTCATCAGCGAGAACACCGTCAAGGGGCACGTCAGTAACGTTTTGAGCAAACTCCACGTCGCAGACCGGACCCAGGTGGCTGTCTACGCTTGGCAGCGAGGCATCGTCCATCGCGAGCAATGAGAACGTCGACTAGAATATTCGGTTTTATTAAGTAAGTGATGGAATCAAGCAGAAGAATCATCCTTGAATAAAGAACGCTCGTTTTGTAAAATCAAATTCAATTATTGGTTATGCTTTGTCCGCTATGGAAAATTGATTACGAGGTAGATCGGTGAAAGATGGAGGGTTACCCCACTTGGCATCCCCCATCATCCAATTATTAATCCAATTCCCACAGAATTGCTTCAAGCTGGGGATTGATGTTATCCATTTAAACGCTTTTATGCTTAATATTCCCTTGACATTGCATTACAGGCGTGATACGCTTGCGCCCGTTGTGTGCTGGGCTTTCCAAAAACTGGTGGATCTAGACACGATAAATTTTATGTAGGAGAAAGAAAAATGTCAGAAGAACGTTTTGTTGGCACCGTCAAGTGGTTCAATGCCACCAAGGGTTTCGGCTTTATTGGCCGCGAAGAAGGCGAGGATGTCTTTGTGCACTTCTCAGCCCTCCAAATGGAGGGATACAAGCGCCTGGAAGAGAACCAGAAGGTTGAGTTCTCCATTGAACAGGGACCCAAAGGACTGCAGGCATCCAACGTTGTACCCATCGAGTAAACGCAATAGTGCCTCAGATGCCGGGTCTCGAAAGGGACCCGGTTTTTAATTCCCTAACAATTACGAATAGTTTGACTCCTTGTTCAATTAATCAAATTAGGGTAGGATTGTCGACTTATGGGTATTGAATTGTCTTTGAGCAATGAATCCAAGCATCGTGAAGTCATGGCTACAGGGCGCGTGATCCCGGTGCAATCACGCTGTGTTCAGTGCGGAATTTGCTCCTTTAACTGCCCGATCGGCATCGATGTGCGCCGTCATGCCTGGATGGGAGAGCCCATTGACGATTCCCATTGCCTGACATGTGGAGAATGTGTATGGCGCTGTCCGCGCGGGGCATTACGCTTTGAAAGAACGGAGTTGTTCAAACGGGAGGAAGCATGACCCGTTACGTGGTTGTTGGCACAGGCGTGGCTGGAGTGGCTGCCATCGATACATTGCGATCCCGGGACTGTAACGCTGAAATTACCCTGGTGGGGGATGACCCGCACGGATTTTACTCGCGCCCGGGACTGGCCTACTATCTGACCGGTGAGATCCCAGAAAAACAACTTACCATTTTTACAAAGGAAGACTGGAAACCTCTGAACTCGAAGTACGTCAGGGGGAATGCCACGCGCCTGAACCCCCAGAAACACCAGCTGGAGATCGGCTCCGCAGGCACGTTGACCTACGACCGCCTGCTCCTGGCAACCGGTTCGGTTGCTGTACCTTCGAGTATCCCCGGTGCGGACATGCAGGGAGTTGTCAAACTCGATGATTTTGATGACGCCCGCCGGATCGTCTCCTTGGCCCGGCATGCAAGATCCGCTGTTGTGGTGGGCGGCGGTATCATCGCTGTTGAACTGGTGGAAGGCTTGAAAGCCCTGGGTCTTAAAGTCCATTACTTCCTGCGCGGTGAACGCTACTGGCCAAATGTGCTGGATGAGAATGAAAGCCGCCTGTTGGAGCATCGCCTGACAGAAGACGGGGTTATATTCCATTTCCAAACCGAAACCGCTGAGATCCTGGGCAAAAACGGCAAGGTGGCGGGCATTCGCACCACAAAAGGCGAAACCATCCGCTGCGAGATCGTGGCAATGGGCATAGGGGTAAAAGCGCGGATGGAACTGGCCAAGGCAGCTGGCCTGGCAACCGAGAGAGGGATCCTGACTAATGAAACCATGCAGACCAGCGACCCGGATATCTTCGCCGCCGGGGACGTGTCCCAAGTGCGCGAGGCCCTAAGCGGTCAGTCTTTCATGGACACCCTCTGGCATCCGGCCCGTGAAACAGGCAGGATCGCGGCCTTCAATATGGCCGGGGTGAGTAAAACCTACAAACGAAAGGTGGCCATCAACGTAGTGCGGCTGGCCGGGGTGATGACCACCATCATCGGGGCGGTTGGAAGCGGGATTGACGATGACTTGGTGAGTGTGGCACGCGGTTCCAGCGAGACATGGCAGCAATTGCCGAATACCATTTCCATGCAAAGTAACTCCGATGTTAATCACCTGCGCTTGATGATCGGCGAGCAATCCCTGCTCGGTGCGATGGTGATGGGTGATCAAAAGCTCTCCTGGCCTTTACAGGATTTGATCTCTTCCAATGCTGATATAACCTCGATACGTCATTTGCTCCATCCCGGCGCCGCGTTGGGACAGATCGTGATGGATTTCTGGTCAAACTTGGTAAAATAGAGCCATCAAGACGATTGGCTGCACAGGTGAGGAACCGGGAAAATATGGTTGGCCATAGGCACGGACTACTCTTGAAGCATCGAACACTCGAGGGTACGGAGGATTTCCATGGCACGTTACATGACAAAACAATACGGTAATAACAGGGAATTATGGTTATCTTTTTTTGCAGCCATCCTGATCACCGCAGTTTATGCCTTTGTTGTCTTTTGGACGCGTGCAATCCCCCCAGCCGGAGCCCTCTTCGGCCACCTGTTGGGCATCCTGGGTTTTATTCTCATGCTGCTTACTGAAATCCTGTACTCTCTCCGCAAACGCAGCCAATCTGCACGCTGGGGCAGCATGGCCTCCTGGCTCCAGTTCCACATTTTCACAGGATTGGTGGGACCTTTCCTGGTGTTGCTGCACAGCTCCTGGAAGTTCAACGGCCTTGCTGGTGCCACCACACTGCTAACCATCCTCATCGTCATCAGCGGGTTTGTCGGTCGTTATATTTACACCCAGATCCCCCGCACTTTGGAGGGCGTTGAGATCGAG
>CAISEG010000037.1 GCA_903884265.1 uncultured Anaerolineales bacterium
TCCGACTCGCCGTGCATGCGGCTGATGTAATCGGGGATGAATTCCATCGGGCCGGGGCGGTAGAGCGCTACCATGGCAATGATGTTATCCAGCGTCTGGGGTTTCATCTGCACCAGCCACTTGGTCATCCCCGAACCTTCAAGCTGGAAGACGCCCAGGGTGTTGCCTCCGCCCAGGAACTTGTACGTTGCCGCGTCGTCGGTGGGGATGTTGTTCAGGGTGAAATGATCGCCGTGCCGTTTTTCGATCAGGGTGCATGCGCGTGCCATGATGGTCAGCGTAGCCAGACCGAGGAAGTCCACCTTGAGCATCTTAAGCTTCTCGAGGATGCCCATTTCGAACTGCGTGACGGTCTTGATGGGTGTCTCTTCGGAATTATTGGTGGGCCGATGCAGCGGCAGGTATTCGACCAGCGCCTTATCCGAAATGACCACGCCCGCCGCGTGCGTGCCGGCGTTGCGCACCACCCCTTCCATTTTGGCGGCGGTATCAATCAATTCCTGCAGCACGTCGGAGGACTCGTAAACCTCCTTCAACTCCGGGAGGCCCTTGAAGTTCTCTGCAATGCTGTCGCGCAGCGGCATGGCTTTGGAGGGGATGTTCGGGATGATCTTTGCCACCCGATCCACATCCGGTAGCGGGATGTCCATCACGCGGCCCACGTCACGCAGGGCGGCGCGTGCCCCCAGCGTGCCAAAGGTGATGATCTGCGCTACCTTGTCTTGCCCGTATTTTTTAACCGTGTAATCCAGCACGTCCGCCCGGCGGTCGTCGGGGAAGTCCAGGTCGATATCGGGCATCGAGATGCGCCCGGGGTTCAGGAAGCGCTCGAAGAGCAGATCCTGTTGGATGGGGTCCACCAGGGTGATGTCGAGCGTGTACGCCACGATCGAACCGTTTGCCGAGCCGCGCGCGTTGTACCAGATGCCTTGTTCGCGGGCATAGCGGCACAGGTCCCAGACGATCAGGAAGTAGGCGCTGAAGCCCATCTTATCGATGATGCCCAATTCGTAGTCCAGGCGCTCGCGCACCTCGGGGCTGGTGGCGCGTTGCTCGTAGCGCCGCTTCAACCCGTCCTCGCACAAAGCCCTCAGGTAGGAATCCGCCGTTTGTCCTGGCGGGACTTCAAAAAGCGGTAGGCGGTATTTCTCCACTTTCAGGTTGACGTTGCAGCGTTCAGCGATCAGTAGAGTGTTCGAGAGCGACTCGGGCACTTCAGCGAACAGGCGCCCCATCTCCTCGGGCGAGCGCAGGTAGTACGAGCCGTCCGTCATGCGCATCCGGTCGGGGTCGGAGAGCAGCGCCCCGGTCTGGATGGCAAGCAGGATATCCTGGTATTTGGCGTCTTCGGGGTCCACGTAGTGCAGGTCGTTGGTGGCAACGAAGCGGGCGTTGTAATGCGGGCCGAGTTCCAGCAGGGTGCGATTAATTTTCTCCAGCTCGGGCACGTCGTGCTGCTGGAGTTCGAAGAAGAAATTATCCTTGCCGAAGATCTCGTAGTACCAGTCCAGGCTACGGCGGGCAGCCTCCACCTGGCCCTGCTTGATCAGGCGCGGCACTTCAGCCGACATGCATCCGGAAGTGCAGATCAGCCCCTTGGTGTGTTTGGCCAGGAATTCCTTGTCAATGCGGGGGTAATAGTAAAAGCCCTCCAGTTGCGCCGCTGAGGCGATCTGGAGCAGGTTCTTGTAACCGGTCTCGTTCTCAGCCAACAGCAGCAGATGGGACGACCTGCGGTCTTCTTTCGGGTCGTGCTCCTGCATGCTGCGCGCCGCCATGTAGGCCTCCAGCCCGATGATCGGCTTGATGCCGGCCTCGTTGGCAGCGTTATAGAACTCGATCACGCCGAACATCGTGCCGTGGTCGGTAATGGCCAGGGCGGGCATGCCCATCTCTTTGGCGCGAGTGACCAGCTTCTTGATATTGCTGAAGCCATCCAAAAGAGAGTATTCGGTATGGACGTGGAGGTGGGCGAAGGTCATAGCGTTGATTCGATTATAGCACGCCTGTTTTGCTTAAAGAAAGAAGTACTCCCCTGGTCAAGGCAGCTTTAACGAAGCCTCCACGTAGAATCGGGGAGTTCCCTGCGGGCGTGATTCGTGAGGGTTGGGGGTGTGACATAACAAGTTAGCCTCCTCGCCAGGTTGGTTACCTGCTCATCATTCCTCTTCAGCGAAAGAATAGGCAACGGATAGGTTGAAAATAGACACTTCGGCTATCATCCGGCGTACATCCTTACAATGAAATCAAATTTTGAGAGGACGAAGGAGAATCAAATGAACATAAAATTATTCAAAGCCGCGCTCGGATTGACCATTCTCATGCTGCTCGTCAGCGCCTGCAGCATAATCCCCACCTTCGGATCACGCAATGTGATCAGCGAGAACCGCACAGTTAGTGGGTTCACCCGCGTGGATGTCAGTGGCGGTGGCTCGCTCGACGTCCTCCAGGACGGGACCGAGGCCCTCACCGTTGAAACCGACGATAACATGCTGCAGTACGTCACCTCCGATGTGCGCAGCGGGACGCTCTACCTGGGCCTGGATTCGAGCATGCGCTCGCTGGTCCCCAGCCACCTGCATTTCACCCTGCACGTCAAGGACCTGGTCGGCATCACCACCTCTGGCTCGTGGGACGTGGTCTCAGCGGCCCTTGAAACTAGCAACCTGGATATCGTCATCAGCGGGTCGGGCAGCGTCCGCGTGGACAGCCTTACTGTGGGCAAGCTCACCGCCACCATCAGCGGTTCGGGTAAGCTGGACCTGGCCGGGAAGGCCGCCAGCCAGAGCATCCAGATCAGCGGCTCCGGCAAGGTGCTGGAGGGCGACCTGGATACCCAGGACACATCCGTCAACATCAGCGGGTCTGGTAACGTGACGGTCTGGGCAACCGGTACCCTCTCGGCCCACGTCAGCGGAAGTGGCGATGTAAGCTACTATGGCAGCCCGCAAATCAGTTTTGACAAGTCCGGCTCGGGCAGCCTCCACAGTCTGGGTGCAAAAGAATAGCCCCGGTAAAGCTAAAATTCTTGAAACCTATGTTCGACAGCCCAGAGGTATAACGCTTCCGGGCTTTTCGTTTATACTTGTAAGTCCACTGCAAAAACCATCCAAACACAAAGAACAAGACAAAACATATCTTTTCTTTGTGAACCTTCGTGCCCTTTGTATTTAATAAAGGAGTCCCCCCCATGGAAAACCAGGTCATCCAGACCATGCTCGATCACCGCACCGTGCGCAAGTACACCAAACAAAAGCCGACCGACGAAATCATCCAAACCATCGTGCGCGCCGGTCAGCAGGCCCCCTTCGCCTCCCAGCTCTACAGTGTATTATTGACCCGCAAGAAGGCCCCCTACGCCGCGCCGCTCTGGTTCACCATCTGCGTGGACCTGTACAAACTGGAGCGCTTCATGAAACTACGCGGCTGGGAAGTGGTCACCAACGACCTGTCCCTGCTTTTCTTCGGCATACAGGATGCCGCCTACATGGCTGAGAACATGGTCATTGCCGGCGAAAGCCTGGGGCTGTTCTCCTGTTTCCTGGGGAACGCCCCCTACATGGCCGATAGAATAGCCAAGGACTTCAAACTGCCGCCCAGGGTCTTCCCGCTGGTGCAACTCGTCATGGGCTACCCGGCGGAGGAATGCCCACCCCGCCCGCGTTACCCGCTCTCGTTTACCTTGTTCGAGGACAAATATCCCGATTTCACCGATGAGCAGGTGACCGAAGCCATGAAAGTGATGGACGATGGCTACCTGGCGCAGAATTATTATTCCAAACAGAAGATCAAGATCCGCCTGGAGAAGGGCCGCAAGGAAACCTTTACCTTCAAGGATTACTCGTGGACCGAGCACATCTCGCGCAAGTGGGGCCAGTGGTATGACACCCCGGAGGAACTGCTCGAGCAATTGGCGAAGCGAGGCTTTAAGGTGGGGTAGGCGGTAGTGGAGAAATCGCTGCCTCGGTTGGGAGTCGGGGTAATTAAACAGAACACGACAAGGTTGTGACCTTGCCGTGTTTTTAATTGTTCAAGATCTTCGAGGTTTTGAAGTAAAGGTGGGGAAATGAAAAACCCCTTGCCGCTAAGTTTAGGGGCGCGAGACGGGCTGAGAAACACCTGTCAGCAGGAGCCGGTGTTGGGAGCCAAGGTTGGATATGAATGGGCAATCCGAGTACATCCACCATATTACGGGTAGCCCAGCCGTCCGCTGCACACTTTGTTGGTTGCCCGGCCGCCTAGAGACTCCTTAGCAATTGCACGATCTGTTGAGCATGGTCACGTTCATGCCACAAAGTTCGTCGCATTATCTTTCGTGCAGACCATAACTCATCGCAATTCTTTGTTATCCGTTTATCACCAATCAACTTGACCAATTGTTCTTGAGTATTTGCACGCACTGTTGCAATTTTTTCTAGCGGGTTATTAGGAAATCTTCCCCGCTCTACGCCACAATCCAACTGATTAAAATACCAATTCTCGGCAGTTGCGATGTGATTAAGTATACCAATAAATGAACCTCGTTTTTCCCCAGGAATTTCTTTGACTAGTTGTTCTTGAGTAATTGACTGAATCACACCTAATAAGTCTTGGCGAGTCCAATTCAATAGTTGTAAAGCAATTTCAACATCCCAATACCCTAATGGACGGCGGTCATCATCAAAAAAGGCATTGACAATATATTCAGGATCTTCACTGCTTGTAAAGGAGTTAAAAGTCTCAATGACTTCTACTTCAATTGGCTCATTAGCAGCAGGCAATAGATTATTATGCGCCAAAAGCCAAGAAAAATATTCTGTAATCTTTTGGGGAGCATGGGCTACGGCGTCTGCAGCAGTTGTTGCGGAACTAAAGCAGGCGGGCAGATTAATTGCCCACGCAATCCAATGCCTGGGTTCCATATCTTCTAGTACAAGATAAATCTGCATTTTATTTACTCTCCAGTGCGCCCAACGAAACGGCTTATCTGCCGACTAGGTACACAACACAAGAATCGCAATAGCACGGAATTTCGTTGATTTCGAGCAGCCGTACCTTCCCGATCGCAAAGCACAAAGAAGGCTGCCTGATAGGTTGGCTCAGCGGCAACGGTGGGACTTGGAGGGAAAAAACCACCGGATGCAAAATCCCCCATTGAGGTCGAATCCCAAAAAGTGGGGGCAGTCCCCGCATTGCCCGGCGCACGCGGGGTTGGGTGGCGCTTGCTGTTTGCAAGATATGTCTTCTTAAGATTCCAACGCATCCAACCACGGAAAACCATTTGGATTCACCGATGCCAACTGGATCAATTTCTCATTATTATGTCCGTGAATATGGTCGAGAAAAGGAAAGTCATCTGGGTCCACAAGTAATTTCGCAATTGGCTGCGCTGACTGGGAACTAATCCAGTGTGGAAAA
>CAISEG010000038.1 GCA_903884265.1 uncultured Anaerolineales bacterium
AATTAACCATCAACGGACTAAATCCTGGAGACACTCGAACACTTATCATTGATTACCTGGTGCCGCGTCTGCCCAGTTACATTGATCTTCTGGCCACTTTCTTTCCTGCATTTTTGATTATCGGCTGCATCGTGGCAATCGTCGGCGCCTGCGTAGCTGCGTTCAGACATGAGTAGGGTCGCGCGGCCTTATGAATGTTCAAAATAAATAAAGTTTTTTCCGAAGGAGGAACAAGGAAACATGCAGAACTTAACTAAGGGTAAACAGGGTGGTTTCATGTTCATGATCATGTCGGTTGTGGCCATGGTGCTGGCGGTCACCATGTTCCAGACGATCATGACCTACATCGGCCTGGATCTCGCCGTAGCTAATGCTTCAGCCTACATTGGCTATGAGGTTGTGGTAGGGGTAACTCCTACCTTGCTGCTCTTAACCATCGTGGGCGGCGGAGTATGGGGATACAAACATGGCTATGATCAGGCTGTGGCCAATGGCGCCAGCATACTTCTGATGGTCTTTGGAATCCTGGAGATCATCCTCTTCGCGGCCTTATTCCCTACCATCATGAGTGCTCTCGAAGCGGTCCGCACACTGCCAACAATCGCCAACTACATTGCTTTACAGATTGTCGTGGAGATTGTCCCGGTATTGCTGTGGCTCGGTGGACTGTTCGCCGGCGGTGCCACTACTGTAGGTGGCTTTCGCCATCGCGCCAAGGGCGCTGCCTCTACCCAGGGAGCCTAACCTTTCCCTTTTGGTCAGGAACGTCTCCACAAATGTCCGGGGTTCGAATGGATAAAGAAGGAGACGTTCCCGGCTGAAAGGTGGAAAAACATCCGGAGGTAATAATTCTATGGGTTTTCGGTCAGCTAATATTTGGAAGTTCTCGATATTTAAGTCCATAGGGTCACTGTTCACTAGCCCACACCGCACTATCCTGTGTGTGATGCTATCGGAGAACGGGATAGCCAGTAAAGTCTTGCTGGACCTGGGTATCGGTTGGTGCTCTAACAAAGTAGAAAAAATGTCATGGATACTTATCAATAAACTGCGTATGCCAATGGAGGGTGTGGAGGGTCTGGTGCTGCCCATATCTGAAAGGAGTTATATACCGCTGGACCCCCTTGGACGCTTGACAGAGGCAGAGCGCAATTCTCTGGTTTCATTGGACCAGCTGGCGGAAGCCAAATGGAAAGAGGCACGTTCACAGGTTTCTTCGGAGTCCAACAAGAGCGTTAATGCCGAAATGATGAAAACGATATCTTACATTGTAGGTTTCATAGTCCTGATCGCCATGGGCTTTATGTTCTTTAAGCATAGATGAAGGTAGAAATTTTATGAATCGGATACTAACTCTATTGCATGATCCGGCCACCCTGATAAGCATCGGAATCGGATTTTTTATATTGCTCGTTGTAATCCTGGTCGTTGTCTTAAGAAACAGGATAACCAAAAAGGATAACGCTGGGGTAGGGAATTCGGTATCGGTGGCTTCGGCATCGCCGGTATCTGACCATTCTCTATC
>CAISEG010000039.1 GCA_903884265.1 uncultured Anaerolineales bacterium
ATGACCGGCGTAGACTCACTGGCCTGTGCCATCGGCACCAGCCACGGGGCATTCAAGTTTGCCGGTTCGCAAGGGCTGCATGTGGAGGTGCTGGAGGCTATCCAGAAGCGGCTGCCCAATTTCCCGGGGGTGATGCATGGCTCCAGCTCCGTCCCGCAGGAAGAAGTGGCCCGCATCAATGCTGCCGGTGGCAATCTTAAAGGCGCCAAGGGTGTGGATGAGAACCAGTTCAAGCGCGCCGCCGAACTGGGCGTGACCAAGATCAACATCGATACCGACGGGCGGCTGGTCTGGACACGCGTGCACCGTGAATTCTTCCGGGACTTCCCGGAGAAGTTCGATTTGCGTGATCCTGGCAAGATCTTCATGGCCGAGTATGCCAAGTTCATTGCCCACAAGAACGAGAAATTGGGCAGCGCCGGACAGCTTGAGCTGGTCCGAAAACTGGTGAAATAAATCCCATAGGGGCACGATTTATCGTGCCCCTAAAACATTAAATATGCCTGTCTCCGACCAGGGTGTCACCCGCGATCGTTACATGCTCATCCCGCGCGTGCTGATCTTCGTCACGCGCGGGGACCGCGTTTTACTCCAGCGTGGGAGCCCCACCAAGCGCCTGTGGGCGAATAAACTCAACGGCGTGGGCGGACATGTTGAACCAGGCGAAGACATCCTGTCTGCGGCCCGGCGCGAGTTTTTGGAAGAGACAGGCTTGACGGCTGACCTGTGGTTGTGCGGGACAGTGGTGGTGGAGACGGGCGAGAATCCCGGCGTTGGCATTTATGTTTTCTGCAGCGAATATTCGCAAGGAGAGCCAAAAGCATCCGTGGAGGGGACCCTGGAATGGATCCCTTTCGAGGAAGTGCCGAATTACCCGGTTGTGGAAGATCTGCCGGTCCTGCTGGGACGCGTCCAGAAAATGAAACGGGGTGAAGCACCGTTCCATGCACGCTCGTTTTACGAAAATAAGAAATTGACAGTTGTCTTTTCTTAAAAATAAAGCACCCGGAGTCTTGAGAACCCGGGTGCTTTGCTTATATCGTTGTCCTTGTTATGACTGAGGGGCCATCTTCCTTATACTTCTCTCGGCTCTTATCTGATGATCGACTTTAGCTTATTTTATAACCAATCTTGCGCAGGAAGCTCTTGCGCCAGGCAATATCTTCTTCGTCCTCGATACCTTTTGGTGCGGAGCCGTCCACCACACCCAGGATGCCGCGCCCCAGCCCGGTGACAGCGACCAGCACTTCGGTGGGGTTGGCGGTAGCGCAGAAAATATGGCAGACTTCCGGCGTGTTCTGGATGGCTTTCATAACATTGATTGGGTAAAAGCCCTCGCCCAGAAATACGATGAAAGAGTGCCCGGCACCAATGGCAAGGGCATTTTTCTTGGCAAGTTCGACCATCGCCTCATCCGTGCCGGACCAGCGCACCAGGCACTTCCCGGATGCCTCGCAAAAGGCGACGCCGAATTTGATCCCCGGCACGGCATTGACCAAAGTTTCGTGCACGTCTTCGACGGTCTTGATGAAATGGGATTGCCCGAGGATAAAATTGATCTCTTCAGGTTTTTCGATCTTGACGGTGATCAAATCCATGTGAACCTCCAGTAGTCCCGGTTAAGGCAGATGATGCCGAAACTCGTACGGGGCAGGAAAATGTAGATGTGAGCCAATCATAAATACAAGCAATCAAAATGACAACCCCCACTTTGGTTTGATTTTGATCTTTCAGAATCGAATAATATCGAAAGGTTCCTACTCCCGGTTCTTTTCCCAGGCTTCCACACCACCAGGCACAATTTCAAACAAAGGATGGCTCTCGGGCATCTCGATCCCGGAGAATTGGGAGAGCCGGAGCGGGTCGCGGAGAACAAGTTTGGCTTTGAGATGCCCCCATTCGTACAGAATCTGTCCGCGTGCGACCGGGATCTTGGTTGTAACGCGGCCGGGGTTAATTTTTGACCTGTTAAAAGCATAACCGCGGACTTCGGCCTCGTCAGCCAATGAGACCAGGTACGTCGCAACAGCATCCAGCGGGTGCGGGCAGAGGCGGAAGCGGATCAACTGGGGGTGATGGCGGTAGCCTTGCGTTTCCCCTTGTAAAACTTTCTGAGCCAGCAGGGTCTCGCGCCAACAGGCCAGCAAGCCCTGCCGGTCGAGATACTTTGGGTGCAGGGACCAGATGCGCATTATTTTCTTTCGAAAAATAACAGCAAGGTGCTGCCGTATTTTCGCTGTTCGAACTGCACCAGGTTCTTGAGTTCCAGATCCAAATATTCACGCGGATGGATCTGGGCGATGATCTCGGGATGATCGCTCAACCAACCTGGGTTGGCATCCAGCAAAGTGAGCGCCTTTGACCACATTTCCTTGTACTGTGGCGGGGCGATATAAATGTAATCGAATGCCCGGTCGGGGGTGGCGGACAACATGGCGAAGGCATCGCCGCGCCGGATCTCAGCCTGCGAGGTAAATCCGGTGGTCTCCAGGTTGGCCTTGATGGTCTCGATCGGCAGGCGGTTCAACTCGGAGAACCGGACAAAGGCCGCCCCACGGCTCAAGGCTTCGATACCGACCGCCCCGGTGCCGCCGAAGAGGTCCCACCAGGCCGAATCCAGCACGTCGCCTGCCAGGATGTTGAATAATGCTTCCTTGACCATATCGGTCACCGGTCGGGTGGTGTCGCCGGGAACGTCTTTCAGTTTGCGGCCTTTGGCTGTGCCGGAGATCACGCGCAGGCTCATCGGGGCTCCTCCACAATTTTCCGGGCCGCCATGATGTTCCCGTGGGGGGCGATCACAGGGACAACGCAGCCGGTGCCGAGGATCAACCGGCGACCGCCGGTCTGGGCAATGGCATCCACCGCTTCTTTCAGTACCTCTGTCCGGTCTCCCAAAACGATGGTCTTTTGACTTATCCCACCGCAGACCGCACCCGGGTATTTCTTCAAACCCTCTGCCAATGACGGGCCTGTTTCGCGGTCGTGCCAGTTGACGATCGGGAAAAGAGAATCAGGGAACAGGGATTGAGCCACCAGGTCGAAGTAAACATCCAGTCCATGGAGATGAAGCAGGTTACACCACAGCGATCCGGCAGGTTCGAGACTTTTCAGGTCATTGGGCAGACCGTAGGTTTTATATTCGTCGAGGGTCAGGAGTCCAGCTTGGGCGTGCTGGACAGCGTAAAAGACACCGTCGAGGCCGACCTCCATGCAGGCCTCGACAAAGCGACGCGTTGTCTCGGCGATGGTTTCCAGTCCGTTCATCACGGCTTCCGGATACTGGCGGAGGTGAACGACCAGCCGGTCACCACCTACCAGGTTCTTGGCCTGGGCCAACGGGCTGAAGATGGTTTGTAAAACTGGAGTCTCTGCGGGCAGGTCCGCGCGGATAATTCGGAGGCAGGCCAACTGGCGGGCAAGGTGCGGTGAGGAGGGGGAGAGCACAGGGATGTGTTCCCAGTCCTGTGGTTTGCCGATAATGCGCCGGGTGTACCGGCGTGTCCCCTCGGTGTGGCCTTCCCATACGTCTTCCGCCCCCCAATCCTTTATGGAAAACGATGAGGCTGGGGTCACTTTGACTAGGTCGAAGTCATAGCGCCTTTGAAAATCAAGGGTGGAAGCAGCCAGGGTTTCGGGGTCCTGGTCGTCCACAGGGAAATGCCGCCAGAGTGCGACAGGCGGTCGGTCCAGAGATGGATCATTGGCAAGACAGGCTTGCATTCGTTCGCGATGGGTGAGGGTCATAGTTTAATGGATTTGAGAGTCCTTGAATGCTTGCAGCCACCCCTCGGCAATCAGTTCCGCGCCGTGGCTGGCTGGGTGCATGATATCCATGTACATCTTTTCCGAGTTTGGATGATCCATGTATATTTGCCAGGCATCAACAAGATAAACTGGTTTTTGCGCGGATGCATATTGCCTCACCAGTTGCCTTTGGGCTTCGGTGAGTTGTTCAACGCCAATATTATACTTACATCTGTAATCCAATTCCCATACTTCCTCATTATTAGGACCCAGGTGATCCCAGGGAAGGTCACCATTTGTGGGCAGTGGGGTCACAACAAAAACAGCAATGCCGCGATCCAACAGAGCATCGATCTGAAGCTTGAGATACTTTATATGCTCTTTTATCAATGCATCCAGCTGATCTTGGAGCAATAAATTCGTAGCCCGATCGAATATGCCTCCGCACTCTAGCAAGTCATCAAAACCCCACTCAAGGGTGACAATGTCGGGATTGAAGCTCAGAACGGTCTGATCGATGTTCTCCGCAGCCCATTTTGCGTTCTTGCCTCCATAATTTGCAGTGATTAGGGTGTAGTCTGGATCAAGGTGCGGGCCTAGATAATCAACAAAAGAGAACCCAACCCCTTCCCTGCCAACTTCCCCTACTTTCAAGGCGCTGTCTCCATAAAAGACAAGGGTTAATGGTTTCTTTTCCATTGACGTTGAAATTGGGGTTGCCGTACTCGTCGGGGTGGGAGTAAAAGTCGCGGTGGCTGTGGGAGCAGGAGTCAAAGTTGGCGGGATTCCAGGTTTTTCCGCACAGCTGGTCAGAAACGAAACGATGATAAACGCGGATAATGCCCAACGGGTATTCATAAGATATGGGGATCGTCTGTTACGGCTGATCGACCTGTTCGCGCAGCATTGCCAGCAGACCAGCTTGCAGTTTGGGCGAGAGACCGGGTAGGATGCGGCGGAAGGTGCGCAACATGAGCGGGGGAGGATCATTGCTGATCACCTCCCGCAGGAAGGCTTGGGTCTCGGTCAGGGAGACTTGCTCTAGGGTTGCAAAACAGGCCTGCAGTTCCAATTGTGTGACCGGGCCAGCAGACCGGATGGCCGGTTTCAGAATGCGGAAAACAGCCGGGAGGTTCTCAAAATGGGGATCGGTCAACATGGGAATAAGCGCCCGCAGACCCCAGGCTTGCAATGAGTTGCGGGGCGATTTGAGCCAATCTTCCAGAAGATTAAAAAGCGCCTCGGGATTTTCACTACGCAGGCGTGCAAAAGCATTTGTCAGCAGGGAGGTGCGGATCTCCTTATCCGTCGACTGAGCGAGCCAGGCGGGCAGGCGTGAAAGAGCAGGGATGGCCTGGGCGGGGGGGATGCTGCCAAGCAGGGATGCTGTAAGCAAGCGGGCTTCAAGGGAACCGGCTTTCCAAAGTGCATGTGTGAGTGCGATGGCTTCCAAGGGATGGGCTTCTGCCAGCGGTACTAGCTCAGCCTGGATCTGCCGCAAGACAGGAGCCGGTGTGCGATAAGTTGGCACGGATAGCCGCTGGGCGATCTGTGCGGCGCGGATGGTGCGGTTGGTGTAGAAATCCAGCAGGTCGTTCAAGTCGTGGACAAAAGCCTGGGGTTCGCCAAATTTCTCGGAGAGACGGGCAGCCTGAATCTTGAGTTGGGCGAGGTTAATGGCGGGCATGGCAGTAATCGAAAGGCAGGAGGCGGGGATCAGTTTTTGTACGCGACGGGAGTAACTTTCGAGACAATTTCGTCCCGCAGGGATTGTATCACCGACCGGAGGCGTTCCAGTACTTCCGGCAGCGGTACGATGATTTTTTCCTGGTCGCGTCGAAGTTTCATCTCGACACCCGCCTGGGCAAGAGCCCGTTCGCTTACAGTGATCCGCACCGGGCAGCCGATCAAATCCGCGTCGTTGAACTTGACCCCTGGGCTTTCGTCGCGGTCATCGTAAAGGACTTCGATCCCGGCAGCTTTGAGGTCGGTGTAGAGCCTCTCCGCAGTCTCTTCGGCTTGCGGAGTGCCTTTGCCACGCAGGAGAACCAGGTGGACGTGGAAGGGGGCAACCGTGATCGGCCAGACCAGTCCGTGCTTATCGTGGTGTTCCTCAGCCACGCAAGCCAGCAGGCGGCCCACACCAATGCCGTAGGAACCCATGATGACAGGTTTCTGTTGTCCGTCCCGGTCGAGGAAGGTGCAGCCAAGCGAATCCGAGTATCGCGTTCCGAGTTTAAAAATGTTGCCCACTTCCACGCCGCGTGCCATCTGCAGCAAATGACCACATTCCGGGCAGGCGGCGCCTTCATCCGCCGCGGCGATGTCGGTAACAAGGTCAGCCTGATAATCGCGGGGGTAATTGGTGTTGAGCAGGTGGGTGTCTGTCTCATTGGCCCCAGCCACCAGGTTGGGACTTAATGGGATGGAATCGTCCACAACGATTTGCAGGACCGACGCATGCGTCTCCCCTACCAGATTGAGGGGAGATGCAAATCCGGGCACCGCGCCAATGGCTTTGATCTCGTCTTCAGTGGCGGGCCGCAGGTCGCGTGCGCCGATGGTATTGGCAAGTTTGGTTTCGTTCAGTTCCATGTCACCGCGGATGACAGCGAAGATGAATTTCTCGGTTAGTTCTTCACCTTCTGGGATGGATGCCATGAAAAATACGGCTTTGGCAGTTTTCGATTTTGGTAGGCCCAGGTAGTTCGCCAGATCTTCGATGGTCTTGCATGCCGGGGTTCGGACCTTCTCGATGGGGTTCAATTCTTCCGGGGCAGCAGGTGGCTTTTGGAAGCGCGCCACCTGGCGGTTGGCTGAGTAACCGCAGCCGTCGCACAGGAGCAGCGTGTCCTCGCCGATAGAGGTCAGGTACATATACTCGTGGGCCAGCTTACCTCCCATCATACCTGAATCGGATTTGACAGCGATCACGTCCAGACTGCAGCGATGGTAGATGTTGAAATAGGCCTGGTAGTGGGCTCGGTACTGTTTATCGAGACCCTCCCAATCTGCATCCAGGCTGTAACTGTCTTTCATGGTGAACTCGCGCACACGGATCAGCCCGGCCCGCGGACGCGGGTCATCGCGCCACTTGGTCTGGATGTGGTAGACCAGGCGCGGCAATTGCTTGTAGGACTGTACCTCCCGGCGAACCAGGTCGGCGACCACTTCCTCGTGGGTCATGGCGAGCACCATATCGTGGTCGTTTTTATCCTTGAACCTCCCCATCTCCGAACCGATCTGCACCCAGCGCCCGGTCTCTTTCCAAATTTCAGCCGGCTGCACGACAGGCATCGAGATCTCCTGCCCGCCAATCCTGTCCATTTCGTCGCGCAGGATGGCTTCAATTTTCTGCATCGAGCGTTTGGCTAGATGCAGGTATGAGAAGATGCCTGCCCCGAGTGAACGGATAAACCCGGCGCGCAGTAATAATCTATGGCTTTCTACATCGGCGTCGGAGGGAGCATCTCGGAGAGTTTGTCCGAAGAGTTGGGACATTTTCATAAGGATCCTACTGAATGACAATGGCAATATTTAATATGCTCATAACTTTATCCAGTCAACACATTTTGGCAAATTACCAGTTAGGTAGAATTCGTGAACAGCTTTCAAGCCATCGATGAAAGGAATAACATACTTTCTTGGGAATTCTGTGTGATGCTCGAAATATAAATAACAAGTCATCACTGGTTCTTCGCTTTCATTTTCCCCTTTACTCGCAAAATATGGTGGATCCTTAGATCCTGAGTCAAAGCCGAGCACAGTCTCATCACTCCCAACCACTAATCCCATTTCATTTTCATTGTCACTTACCAAATAAATGAAGCTTAAAGATTTTTCATGGCGGGCTTCTTCGGTTGCGTCGGAAATAACTTTATCTAGATGTTCCAATCCTTGAACTATAACCGGAGTTTGGTTTTCGTAAAGGATGATTTTCATATATCGAAATCCGTAGGGGCATTTCGTCGCTATGCCCCTACATGAAATCTTAATAAGCCCGGGCGAAATACACCTTATGTTTGGCATCCTTACCGCACACGATGCACTTGCCGTGGCCTTCTTCCTGCCCCAGCGGTATACAGCGGGTGGTTGCCTTGGTGTCTTCCTTGACCTTGGCCTCGCACTCAGCGGACTCGCACCACCAGGAGTACGCCCAGCCGTTCTGAACAACCTCGGTCAGTTCAGTGTAGTCTTTGGGCTCGAAGATGTGACTATCGCGGAAGGCGGTGGCGCGTTCCAAAAGGGATTTCTGGATATCGATCAGCAGGTCAGTGACCGCCGCGGTCAGTCCGGCCTGCGGTACGAAGGTCTTGCCTTCCCTGCCAGGTTTATCCCGGCGTGCCAGGGCGACAGTGCCTTTTTCGATATCCTTGGGACCGATCTCAATGCGCAGGGGCACGCCGCGCATTTCCCAGTCGTTGAATTTAAACCCGGGCGTGACCTCGGTGCGGTTATCCACTTTGACACGGATGCCAACGGCCTTGAGCTCGGCTTCGACGCGGCGGACCGTCTCCATCACTACGGCTGTCTCGGGGTCTGATTTGAAGATCGGGACGATGACAGCCTGTATGGGAGCCAGCCTCGGCGGCATGATCAGTCCCTGGTCGTCGCCATGCGTCATGATGATGGCGCCTATAAAACGGGTGCTCAAGCCCCAGGAGGTTGTCCAGCACAATTGCTGGGTGTTGTTCTCGTCGAGGAACTTAATTTCGAAGGCCTTGGCGAAGTTCTGACCGAGGAAATGCGAGGTGCCCGATTGCAGGGCGCGCGTGTCTTGCATCATCGCTTCGATGGTGGTGGACATGTTGGCTCCGGCAAATTTTTCGGTCTGCGACTTGACGCCCGGGATGACAGGCACGGCGGCTTCGTTGACAGCGAAGTCAGCGTAAACCTGGAGCATACGCATGGTCTCTTCACGCGCTTCCTTCTCTGTGGCATGGGCGGTGTGACCTTCCTGCCAGTAGAATTCCAGCGTGCGCAGGAACAGGCGCGTGCGTAGTTCCCAGCGGACAACATTGCCCCACTGGTTAATGAGCACTGGCAGGTCGCGGTACGATTTGATCCACTTGGAATACATGTAACCGATGATGGTCTCGGAGGTGGGACGCACCACCAGCGGTTCTTCCAATTTTTCACCGCCGCCGATGGTCACCACAGCCAGTTCGGGCGAGAAGCCTTCCACGTGTTCCTTTTCTTTTTCGAGGAACGACATCGGGATGAAGAGCGGGAAGGCAGCGTTGACATGGCCAGTCTCTTTGAAGCGCTTATCCAGCGCCTGCTGGATGTTTTCCCACAGCGCCCAGCCGTACGGACGGACGACCATGCAGCCGCGCACGGGAGCGTAATCGGCCATTTCGGCGCGCTGGACGATCTGGTTGTACCATTCGGAAAAATCAACATTGCGGGGGGTAAGTTTTTCTTCGGACATAAGTTCCTCGGTAATCAGGTGATAGGGTTCAAGGATTAATGGTCTGGAGCATGGCTACTGACGTTTTTGCATCCGGGGCGAACAGGAGCAGGTCACGTTGAATCTGCGGGATGTAGACGTCGAACGAATTGTAAAACAATTCCATCACGGACTTCCAGCCTGCACCCGTTAAGATGAGCGGTTTGGGCGGTGTGGAATGGACGATCATCAGGTTCCACGTGAGGGCGATCTCGGTCAGCGTGCCGGGACCGCCTGGGAGAGCGATGGCGGCGTCGCAGGCCAGGACGAGCTCGTTAAGTCGCTCCTGGAGTGTGACGAAGCGGCGTTCCTCCTGTACCCAGGCATTTGGCTTGACCGCCCGCCAGGCTTCGATGTCCGCACTGGTCACGCCGATGACATGCCCGCCGGCCTCATTTGCGCCTCTTGATACCGCTTCCATTGTGCCGATATAACCGCCGGTCAGGACAGTGTGACCTGCCAGGGCGAGCAGTTTGCCGAGTTCGTAGGCCTCCGCGTAGGCGAGGGAGCCAGGTTGGGGGTGGGATCCGCCGAAAACTGATATGTTCATTTATTTTCGATTAGGATCGCAATGCATCGTTCCCGAAGGGAATATTGCGCCCTTTTCAAATCATTGATCCCATTCGCGGAAAGAGTTGATCTCGAGTTTTTTCATTACAGCCTGCTCCAGATCGATGCCGGAGACCGAGGCCAATTGTAAAAGATATAAAGCCACGTCGGCCAGTTCGCTGGCGAGTTCATCTTTGTCTTTCAGGTCATCACGCCATTGGAAGTGCTCAAGCACTTCGTTAGCCTCCAGCGAGAGCGAGATGGCCAGGTTGCGCGGATGCTGGGGACGTTTACTGTCCGGCTCGTACCAGCCTTTTGAGCGGACAAAGGCATGCATG
>CAISEG010000040.1 GCA_903884265.1 uncultured Anaerolineales bacterium
GTTGGAGAACGCCCCCTGTATCTCGGGCGACCCGTTCTTCAGGGCGCGGACCATTGACGGATCGCGCATGATCGCGATCACGTCTTCGGCGCTGGCGTAGGGTTTGCCGCCCTGGATGCTCATGCGGCTGCGGATGCGCTGAACGGCGTTGGCCTCGCCTGTGGTGGGCAGAGCCCCAGCTTTGACGGAAGCCTCTTTATCGGGAGCGGGCTTGCCGTCCGCGACGGCCGGAGCCTTGGCAACGCTCTGCTGTACCTTTTCGCTCAGCCATGTGGAGAGAACTCCGTTGCCCACCACTTTGGCTGTGTTCTTTAGCGCCTCTATCACCGATGCGCCGTTGTAAAGGTTCTTGCAGAAATGGTAGCCGATATAGACGGCCCAGGCCTTGGCCCTGCTCTGCACGCCCATTTTTTCGAAGGTGTTGACATCGATGACTTTGCCTTCGAGAATTCCGGGGATGGTGCTGAGGTTTTCCCATAGCCATTGATCAGCGCTTCGGCCATCCTGGTAGGCGTTCAGCGCAGAAATGACCGCGGTCTTGAGCATGGACGCACCGGTTGCGCCGTAAGGGCCACTTACAGTACCGATGACCGCACCGAAAGCCATGTCACCCGCCCATTCGGCCCACTCCAGGGTGACGGTAATATGGTCAGCCCAGGCCGCCTCGTCGGCATATCCCCTGCCGCCCTCGCCGAGGGTCAGTTCCACCGCACTCTGCCATATTTTATTGCGGAGGAGATGGAGACCTTCAGCGCCGAGAGTCCTTTTGTGTTTGTCAAGAATGGCCTGCATCCGGACCCTGTAGGTCGGGGGAACGAACTTATTGATGACCTCCTGGCAGCGGTCTAGCTCCAGCTGCCAATCGGTGCCGCCAGGACCGTTCGAGGTGGTGACAATGCCCAGAGTAAATATGGCCGTGAAATTCTCCTCGTTGCGGCCCGGATATGTGGCCTTGAAGTCGCAGGGAATGATCCGGCCGTCACCCGGAATCTCTTTGGCCAGGGAAAAACGATATATCCCCGTCGGGTCGTTGGCGGCGCGGATGCCGGCAAAGAGGGTTTTCAACTGCCCGATCTTCAGTGCCTGCGCCGCTACGCTGCCCTCCGGTTCCAGAGATTCGATCTTCAACTTTCCTACGGCATCCTTGTCGTTTATCAGATTTTTGGTCACCGGGTCATAAAGAAAAACCCGGAAGTCCACGTCCGTGGTCTTGGCCGTGCCGTCGGCCGACACGCGGTAGAGGTTGCCCTCCGGATCGCGACCGATCGTGGTGGCAAAGACCCCCTCCTGGCTGGCTACAATTTTGATGCGGCGCTCCAGCGGATTACGGTCCTTCTGCTCTGCGATGATCCGCAGAACCGAAACCTCGCTGCTGGACCCGCCAGATTCTGGGTCTAAGCCGGCTTCTTTAAGGTTCAGAGTTACGCTATCCCCTTCAGTTGGCAGAAACTCAGCTGTAGCCAGTGGGCGATCCTTCTGCATATACTCGTTGCGGAATTTCCACGGAATTTTGCCACCGTTATCGATATGAACCTTGACTTGAGCTGTCTTGCCGGATTTGGCCATGAATTCCACGATATCGGGTTTGGCGTCAATTACCGAATCTTCTGGAACTTTGAAGACATAATCGCTTGCCAGAAGTCGTTCCTTGTCTTTGGTCTCGGCTCTGACCGTCAACGTTGCCGGCGGAATCCCTGAACCGCGCACCTTGTCCGGATTAGATGCCTGAACTTGAATCACCTTCCAGCCGTCGCGCATCTCGGTCTTGCTCAGATCTAACCACTTTGCACCTTCGCCGCTCCCGGAGAAGGCAATATTCTGCGTAGCCTCCGGGGTTGGTGGTGGCTCATTTGGTCGCACCTTGACCCTGGCTTTAAGGAGCACACCATCCTTGCCGTCGGCCCGGAGTTCTTTCAAACCCGCTGGCGTTGTCTGGAATTCGATACCATCCTCTGTGACATCATCGAAGGCCTTGTACGTGTATTGAACCAACGGGTAACCTTTATTGGTATAATTGATCGTCACTTTGAAACCGGTGACCGATCCGTTGTTGCAAGTAGCCATTGTTAAAGGTTTTTCTTCGATAGGGACTTCATTGGGGGTTGTGATTAATTCACTGCCAGATTCAAAGCTGTTTACAATAACTTCAATCTTATCCTGCTTCCTCAAGCGGATCGACTGTTTTGGATAAGCCTTGCCCGCCACGCAGTCACCTCGCGTATGACTGATTATAGCAGGAAGTATGAGATCGAATTCGTCGGATGGTACATTGGGGCCATAAAGTTTGTCCTTGCGTGGGAACAGGCGGATACCACCGAGAGTGTATTCTGATCCAGTCCCAAAAGATAATCCAATGGATGCGAAGAGAACATATTTGTCCATCAAACCCTCGATCTTGAACTTCGCCGGTTGCCCAGGAACGACCTCTTCAGGAACGCTCCAACGGATTCCGTCGATGTTAGGACTTCCATCCTGGCTAACCTTGGCTCCCATTGTGCTTCCACGGCTCTCGTAATTGACCCTCGAATTTGTGCGGTCCCATCTCGAAAAGAGGAGTACGCTATTCCCCTCCTCATTATATAATTTTGATGTTATCGCATTTAAATCAGGTAACCGTGCATAATCAGGTGGGAATATCGTTTTAGTTAACCTGAATACGCGCTGTTTCGGTATTATAAGTACCTTCAGAGCTGCGGCAGCCAGTTCCTTCTGTTTGAGTGCTTCGCGCTTTGGCTGCTCCACCTTCCAGAGTGTTTCCTGCTTTTCGAGTTTTGTCAGAAACTCCTTTATATCCGTGAATTTCCACAGGTCGGGCTTCAGCAAAAAGGCTTTTTGTATATCCTTGCGCGATTGTTCCACGTTTGCCAAGTCCACGTTCGCCAATTCGAGATAGGCCTTGGCCCGGTTACTGAAACCATAGTAAAGGCCGTTGTCCATTTTAATAATGCTGTTGAATTCTTTGATGGCTTTATCATGCTCGCCGAGTTTCAGATAGGCCAGGCCGACGCAGTTCGTGTTGTCACTGTTTTCGGATATCTTCTTTGATTGAGAGCATGCATCCAGCGAACCCGGGTAGTCGCCAGCATCGTATTTACAGATTCCAAGCATCCTCAACATGGTGGCTGTCTCATTTTGAGGAGCAAGCTTTACGGCCATCGTCAAATCCTCTATGGCTCCGACGTAGTTCTTTGTCGCCTTTTTCGTGACACCTCTTCCTGCATACGCGTCGAAGTTCTGCGGGTCGAGTTTTATCGCCTTGTTATAATCGTTGATGGCGGCATCATACTGTTTCAGGTTCCGATAGGCAATCGCACGCAGGCGGAGGGCTTCACGGTGGTTCGAGTCTTTTCCGATTATTTCGGTGAGTTCTGCAACCGCCTCGGAATATTTTTTCTGCTTGATTAGGGAATTGGCGTTCGCGACATCGGGATCCGTTACCGGAACGGCTTGCGCCGCCACGGCCTCCGAATTACGATTGGCTTTCTGATGGGCGTCATCGTCATCCAGCGGGCCTGCCAGGCAGACACCAGCGGCGGCAAAGAGGAACATGGTCAGCATGCAGATGGCTCTGATGCACTTGATATTTTTCATCTTTATACTCCTACGTTTTTGTCTGTTACACCTATTGAGGGAAAAATGTCTCACCAGTATGGATGTAATCGAAAACATCCCTGCTCCAATAATGTCACATCGATCCCGTTCGGCTCGTACAAAGTTCTGCATGGCGAAAGGTTATTCGCCATCAAATAGATCAACATGGTCGCCATGATGCGGAGATCATCGATTTTGATATTTGATAAGAACTTGCTTTCATTGGAAACGAGTATAGGGTAGCCACGTTTACATGTCAAGGAAATCGTTGCCACATGTTAATGCCATATGATTATGTCACCCCCTAACTGCCACATGA
>CAISEG010000041.1 GCA_903884265.1 uncultured Anaerolineales bacterium
ATATTCGTTGGCTACCCGATCCCAAGTGAGCGCGGCGTCTTCCAGTTTTCCAGCTCGTTCCTGGATACGACCAGCCTCCATCAGATAGATGGGGGCGTTTGCATCATTGGGTGCCTTTTGGACAAAATCGAGCAAGGTCTGGATGGCGAGGTCATGCTGGTTGAGGAAATACCACAGAGTAAATGCGCGCCCAGGAAGAGAAAGGCTTCCATTCCAGGAGGCTGCCCAATGTGGATTATCCGGATAGTCCTGGATGAATAGATCCCATGTCTGGACTGCATCCTCATATTGACCTAAAGCGAATAATGTAAGCGCTTTGTAATAAACGGGTGTACCGTCATTTTTGGGGTTGGCGTCCATATAACGTTGGAATGCATCGAGGGCATAGCCATATTGACCGGCGAAGTAATCCACCAAACCGCGGTTCATGTCATCTGTCGGAATACCGGCGTTCACCAAAGCTACCAAAGCCGAATAAGAATCGTAGGCCAAAGGATAATTATCAACCGTGTGGAGGAAGCGCTGGTAAGCCTGGTCGGTTTGGCCGAGAGATAAGTAAATTTGACCTGAGAGCAGGTCCATCTGAGCTTTCACATAATCGTTTGAGCTGGCTGCGAAGATCGTATCGTACAACCCAAGAGCAGTGGTTGTATCCCCAAGGTGGATGTACGCCTTGGCTATTTTTATCCTTAAGGCGGTATCATCCCCGATATGGGGAGCAATCAGTGCAGCCTGGTAGGCGGCAATTGCCTCAACATCATTTCCGGCTGCAGAAAAAGCGTTGCCTCGTTTTTCCTGGACATAAGCATCGATCACAGCAGGCCGCAACGCCAAAAAAACTGTAAAAGCCTGAGCGGCTTCCGTGTACCTTTCGAGCGCCATGTAGATCTCGCCCATCAGGATGTAAGAGCGGATGGCGTTTGGGGAGGCCGGATACTGACTGGTCAACTGCCAGAGTAACTCAAGGGCGCGGCCATTGTTTTTTAGGTCATAATAAACCCGTCCCAAGCCCCACAATGCGGCCGCCCGTAAATCGGGGTCGTTGGAATTATCCAAAGCAGCCTGGTATTCAGTAAGCGCCCGGTCATAATCGCCATCAAAGAGCGCCTGATCGCCGGTCTGGATGCGGATTTCAGGAGTAGGTGTAGGTGAGGGTGTGAAGGTAGGTAGAGATGTGTCAGAGGGTGTATTGCCCGGCGGGAAGGTGGGATTGGGAGTCGCAGAAGAATCGATCGGAGCGGGGCCTGCGCAACTGGCAAGAAGAACTGCAATAAACAGGCCCATCAGCACGTATTTGGTTTTCATTGGAATGCTTATAACGCGAGATGGAAGGTGTGTCAATGTGTGTTATTTTTAAAAGTTGTTGGACAATAGTGAAATTTGCATTTCCATTCTCCAACTGATATATGTGGATGAATTCTTCACACCGTAGAGCAATCCGGGAGGTATGATTTTGAATGCGCTTTGACAAGCTGTATCTCCCATGATAAACTTCGTTCGCCAGCAACGACGCCCCTCGAATGGGCGTTGTTTATTGCTAGGCATATAAAACCTTGAACCTGTCTGTTTCATAGGGTTCGAAGGTTAAGAGATTGTGGTTCAATTATTTGCGTAGTAACCTATTGTATGAAATGCGGACAATTTTCTGGGATGATGACTCGCACGAACTGAGAATGATCGACCAGCGCCGACTTCCGGCATCGTTGGAAATAATTGCTTTGCATTCCCAGCTGGAAGTAGCGGAAGCCATCCGCAATATGACCGTGCGAGGCGCGCCGGCCATTGGCGCCGCAGCAGCTTTCGGACTGGCCTTGGCAGCCGACAGATCACAAGCTCAATCCCGTGCTGAGTTCATTTCAGATCTCGAGTTAGCTGCTATTGTATTGAAAGCCTCCCGCCCGACAGCAGTTAACCTGACCTGGGCAGTGGACCGTGTCCTTCGGATTATCCACGCAGCAACCGGTCCCGTAAATGATTTACGGGCTCTTGTTCTTGCCGAAGCCGGGCGAATCGCCGACGAAGACGTAGCCAGCAACAAGCGAATGGGTGAGCTTGGATCGACCTTGATCAACGACGGCGACACCATCCTCCACCATTGCAATACTGGAGCGTTGGCAGTGGTGGATTGGGGCACGGCATTGGGTGTCATCCGCACAGCCCACGAACAAGGGAAGCGGGTTCACGTGTTAGTGGATGAGACTCGACCACGCCTGCAGGGGTCGCGCCTGACAGCTTGGGAGTTGGGGCAATATGGCATTCCTTACGAGATCATATCCGATAATATGGCCGGGTTTTTCCTGCGCACCGGCCAGGTGCAGAAAGTCCTTTTCGGGGCAGACCGGATCGCTGCCAACGGAGATATAGCCAATAAAATTGGAACTTACATGCTTGCCCTGGCTGCCAACGATAACGGCGTGCCGGTCTATTCGGTGGCGCCCACATCAACAATTGATCTGTCACTCGAGGTTGGCAACCTCATCCCAATCGAAGAGCGCGATCCAGAAGAAGTGTTAGGGATCCAAATTCACGGCGAGCGGGTTGCCCCGGCAGGAGCCAAAGCTCGCAACCCGGCTTTTGATGTGACACCCAACCGCCTGATCTCTGCGATCGTGACGGAAAGCGGGATTGTATATCCCCCATTTGAAATGAACCTGCGGAAGTTGGCAGGAACTGCCTAGGTGCCCAAAAAACTTTTCAAGGACTGACCCATGGATATTTTGTTAACCGGTTCGGTTGCTTACGATTATCTTATGACCTTTCCAGGCCTGTTCAAGGATCAATTCCTTCCCGAACGACTGGAGAAGATCAGTCTGTCTTTCCTGGTCGATTCCATGTCGCGCCAACGCGGCGGTGTAGCCCCCAATATAGCTTACACGATGGCTTTATTGGGAGAACACCCGCATGTGATGGCGACAGTTGGAGAGGACTTTGAGGAATACCGTGCTTTCCTCGAGAACGCAGGCGTGGATACAATTCTTATGGAAGTGGTACCGGGCTTGTTTACCGCCTCTTTCTTTGCCACCACTGACCAGTCAAATGCCCAACTAGCCTCGTTCTATCCGGGTGCCATGGGGGTAGCCTCGAAACAGAGCCTGCTCCAAGTCCGTCCCCGCCCCGACTTGGTGATCGTCTCGCCGAATTCACCGGAGGCGATGACCAAATTTGCCGCCGAGTGTCGCTTGGCTAAGATCTCCTATTTGTACGACCCCTCGCAACAGATCTTGCGCCTAGACGGCTCGGAGATGGCGCGCGACATGGAAGGAGCGAATTTCCTTTTTGTAAACGATTATGAGTTTGGGTTGATCGTGAAAAAGACTGGCTGGGACCTGGTGCAGATCCTTGCACATGTAAAGGTGGTGGTTGTGACACGCGGTAAGCAAGGGGCGACGGTCTACACTGGCGATGCAGAACATTTTATCCCTACCGTCCCAGAGGAGCGCATCGTTGATCCGACAGGAGTGGGAGATGCCTTTCGGGGTGGGTTCCTGGCCGGATATGCCCACGGTTTCGAATGGAAATTATGCGGCGAGGTTGGCTCTTTGGCAGCAGTTTATTGCCTGGAGCAGAAGGGTCCTCAGAACCACGTTTATACTCGCGCTGAGTTTGTGAACCGTTTCCGGGAAAATTTTGAGGATAGCGGTAAACTGGACGCGTTGTTAAAATAGAAGTAACGCAATGACAGTTTATATCCAGCTGCAGGCTGGGTCTAGGAGCCCGACCGATCAAGATAATAATAAGGAGAATCTATGAGCAACTTTGACATTAAAGATATAAATTTGGCCGAAGGTGGGCGACGTCGCATCGAGTGGGCTGAGCGCGAGATGCCGGTTTTGCGCCTAATCCGAGAGAGGTTTACCAAGGAGAAGCCACTCAAAGGTGTACGCCTCTCAGCCTGCCTGCATGTAACGAGCGAGACTGCCAGCCTGGCACGTACACTTGTGGCTGGGGGTGCAGACCTTGTCCTGACTGCTTCCAATCCGCTATCCACCCAGGATGACGTGGCAGCAGCGTTGGTAAATATATACGAAGTACCAACTTTTGCCATCAAGGGTGAGGATAATGTAACCTACTACAAACACATCGGGGCTGCCCTTGATCACAAACCCCAAATGACGATGGACGATGGCGCTGACCTGGTTTCCACCATTCATAAGGATCGTCGTGAACTGCTCCCGGGTATCATTGGCGGTACGGAAGAAACCACAACGGGAGTCATCCGCCTGCGCGCCATGGCTGCGGATGGGATGCTTCAATTTCCGGTAATTGCTGTTAACGATGCGATGACCAAGCATTTCTTTGACAATCGTTACGGCACCGGCCAATCCACGCTGGACGGAATTATCCGTGCCACCAATGTACTTCTCGCGGGTAAAAATTTCGTGGTGGCTGGTTATGGCTGGTGTGGGCGCGGGCTTGCATCGCGGGCGCGCGGCATGGGGGCGCTTGTCATTGTTACCGAGGTGGATCCGCTCAAGGCACTGGAGGCGGTAATGGACGGGTTCCAGGTGATGCCGATGATGGACGCGGCAAAGATTGGGGACATCCTCTGCACCGTGACTGGTGATATCAATATCATCGACAAGCATCATTTCGAGGTGATGAAGGACGGCGCGATCGTGGCCAACTCAGGCCACTTCAACGTGGAAATCAACATCCCAGCCCTAGCAGCGTTGTCCAAGGGCGAACCGAAACTTGTACGCCCGTTTGTCGAACAATACGAGACTAAGGACGGACGCAAGATCAACATCCTGGGCGAGGGACGGCTGATCAACCTGGCAGCTGCCGAAGGTCACCCGGCGTCAGTGATGGACATGTCGTTTGCCAACCAGGCGCTGGCGGCCGAGTTCATGGTGAAGAACGCCAAAACACTGGAAAAACGTGTTTACTCCGTCCCTGCAGAAGTGGACGCTGAGATCGCCCGCATCAAACTCTCCGCCATGGGTATAAAAATCGATGATCTGACTCCTGAACAGGTTAAGTATCTAAATTCTTGGGAAGAAGGAACGTAAAACGAAATCCGCTACAATTATTGGAAATAGCCTCGTGATTGATTGTCCACGAGGCTTTTTTAACCCAAAAACTGGTATTGGTACGGTAGCTATTTGTTAGCAAGATGACAGGCAGAAATCCAGGGTTAGATGTAATATTCATCCATCAAACGTAGTTTTTTTTCCGTGTCCATCTGCGGTTCAAAAAGGATTCCATGTTTTCTAAACTGCGCGAACCTGTTAATGGGTTGACCCACCTCGGGGGTGCGATAGCTGCATCAATCGGACTAATTACCCTGCTTATTGTCGGTAGGTCTGGGACGGCGAGGATCATTTCCCTCTTTGTTTATGGTCTCAGCCTGGTAGCGTTATTTTCTGCCAGCGCCATCTATCACTTGATGATTACCAGTCCGGGTTGCCTGCAAACCCTGCGGAAAATAGATCATTCCGCCATTTATTTGCTTATTGCCGGGACCTACACACCCTTTTGTGTAATCGCCTTCGCTGGATTTTTCCACTGGGGTTTGTTAGCGATCATCTGGACCATCGCACTTGCCGGGATCCTGGTCAAGATATTTTATGTCAAAGCCCCTCGCTGGCTAAATGCAACTGTTTATGTGGTGATGGGCTGGTTGTGTGTCATAGCGGTAGGACAGATGCCTTCAACGCTTCCCGTCAACTCAATGGTATGGTTAATCGTCGGTGGCGTGGTCTATACCCTGGGTGCTGTCATTTATGCAACAAAAATCTTCAACTTTATTCCTGGCATATTTGGCTTCCATGAAGTCTGGCATATCTTTGTACTACTTGGTGCGCTGGCACATTTTGTCTCGGTGATGACACTGCTGGTCAAGCCAATTTGAGTTGATGACCATCAATTTCACAATTAAAACGCCTCCTGGAGCACATCTTAGATGCGTTTTCTTATTTCTCTTTCTTTTCGATGTAATCACTGTAACCGCCAATATATCCTTTCACTTGCCCATTTTCAAGGGATAGGATGCGGTTCACCGTCCGATCGAGAAAATAACGATCATGCGAGATCACCAAGACCGTTCCAACGAAATCATCCAGCGCGTTCTCTAAAACTTCAGCGGAGGCGATATCGAGATTGTTGGTGGGTTCGTCGAGCAGGAGAAAATTGGCACCTGACAGAACCAGCAACGCGAGCTGCAGACGCGAGCGCTCCCCACCAGAAAGGGTGCGAATCCTTACGCCGGCTTGTCGATAAGTGAACAGGTAACGAAGCAAGAAAGCCACAGCGCTGGATTCGCTCAAATTCCCAGCCCCACGGACAGAGTCGATCATGGTCATGTTGAGATCGAGCGTTTCGTGTTCTTGAGCGTAATACCCGACCTTGATACTGGGGCCAATCTTAATCTCACCAGAATCCTGGACTTCGGTGTTGAGGATGAGGCGTAGTAGGACCGATTTTCCGGCGCCATTAGGACCAATCAACCCAACCCGTTCCCCGTGGCGGATGAGCAGACTGACCCCGGTAAGGACTGGACGGGCATAAGACTTGTATACATCTACCAGCTCCAGCACCTGATTCGAGCCGCGCCAACCATTAAGTTCCAACCCCATCTTGCGACGTTCTGCCGAAGGGCGCTCGCGCGGTTTAATATGCTCCAGCCTTGCTTCCATGTTATGAACGCGGCTGGCGAACTTGTCGCTGACCTGCACCCAAAGTTGGTAGCGTTTTAGGGCCATTTCCATGCGAGCGATGGAGCGCTGCTGGATCTGATACAGTTCCTCAGCGCGAGCCAAACGTTCCTGCTTATCGAGAATGTACTCGGTATAGTTACCGGAGAAGGTGACCAACCGACCATTTTCGATCTCGGTGATTTGGGTGACAACTGCATCGAGGATATAACGGTCGTGTGAGACCAGCACGACCGCGCCGGGATAGTCGATAATGAGTTTTTCAAGAAAGGCCTTGCCGGGCAGGTCGAGATGGTTATCTGGTTCGTCGAGGAGCAAAACATCAGGGCGGACGAGCAATAAACGGGCCAGCCCGATGAGTTTCTTCTGCCCGCCTGAAAGCACACCGATAGGTTTTTCGAAATCCGCTTCGGGCAAACCAAGCCCACACAGCAACTGCCTCACCCGCTCGGGGTAGGAGACACCCCCGATGGATTCATATTCATCCAGCGTCCTTTCGTGAAGTTCGAGGGACTGAGAGAGCACCTTTTTATCCCCATAAACGGACGGATCACCCAGCCGGGACTCGATCTCCAACAACGCCTTTTCAAGTTCAGCAACACGAGGATTGCCTGCCAGCGTCAACTGGAAAGCCAGCGCGGAGGGATCGAATTCAGGCTGTTGGGGCAGATAACCGACGGTAACGCCTTTGAGGCGGGACACCGCCCCGCCGGGTTCGGGGATATATTCCCCGGTGATGAGTTTCAACAGGGATGATTTCCCAGCGCCATTCGGACCCACCAGACCGATCTTCTGGTCGTGCTGGATCTCCCAGGTCAGATTACTGAAAATCGTTTTCGCACCCAGAACGAGGGTGGTGTTGGCAAGGCTGATGGATATCATGATCTCTCCGAAAATTATCAAAAGAAAAACTGCCGCAGGAGCATGCCTGCGGCAGTTGGAAAGGCAGAAAAAGGAAACCTCTACCCGAGCGAACTCTCCGACTTGCAGGCGCGATCGTATAAGGCCAAATCGAAGATAAAAACATTGACCACTACGAACAAAATTCGGGATGTGACGGGGTCGGTGTATATCATAGTAACGAGATTATATCATTGGGATTGGAAATAAGGAATAATTAGCGAGCTTTGGAGGCTTCCGCAATTCGACTTTTGGAGAGCCAGGAGACGCTCGAAAAATCCCAGATTCCCCTGCCCAAATCTGGCACAATCTGATAGAATACAGCCCGCACGCCGGAATCATCCATTGTCAGGTCAGCCCCGGTCTCTACTCCGGGGTTTTTGTATGTTTTCCTCACCCCATGCCTCTCTCCCGCCAGGAGATGGGTGGGATGAGGGGTAATAAGGAATGTTATGCTTAAAGAACGAACCGATCTTCGAAATATTGCAATTATCGCCCACGTGGACCATGGTAAGACCACCCTGGTGGATGGTCTTTTGCGCCAGTCGCATACTTTCCGAGACAACCAGCAGGTGGCCGAACGTGTGATGGACTCGAACGACCTGGAACGTGAGCGGGGTATTACCATCCTGGCCAAGAATACAGCCATCACCATCCCAGACCCGGAAACGGGACAGGTAGTCAAGATCAACATCGTGGATACCCCCGGACACGCTGATTTTGGCGGAGAGGTGGAACGCGTCATGAATATGGTGGACGGGGTCCTGCTCCTGGTGGATGCCGCCGAAGGTCCCATGCCGCAGACCCGTTTTGTACTAAAGAAAGCCCTCGAGATGGGTCACAAGGCCGTGGTGGTCATCAATAAAGTGGACCGCAAAGACGCCGAGCCCGAACGGGTGGTCAACCAGACCTTTGACCTTTTTATCGAACTGGGCGCAACCGACGAGCAAGCAGATTTTCCCATCATTTATGCACAGGCAACGACAGCGCAGGCGGGTTTCTCCCCGACACTCGGCCCGGACCTTCAACCTCTGTTCCAGACTATCCTGCGCCACATCCCCGCTCCAAAAGTGGACGAAGACGCACCACTGCAGATCCTTATCACCACCCTGGGCTACGATGATTACCGCGGGGTAACTGCAGTAGGTCGAATCCATGCCGGCAAGATCAAAGTTGGCCAACCGCTGGCGCGCCTGAAGATTGATGGCACGAATACCCCGGAACGCGCCCGTTATTTATATGTTCACCAAGGGTTGAATAAAATCGAGGTGGAACACGCTGAAGCCGGCGAGATCATCGCCCTGGCAGGGTTGGAAGGGATCGCAATCGGTGAGACACTGGCCGACGTGGAAAACCCGGTGGCTTTACCGACGATTAAAGTAGAAGAGCCCACCGTCCGGATGACATTTGGGGTGAATACTTCGCCATTTTCGGGCAAGGAAGGCCGCTGGAGCACCTCCCGCAAGCTGCGTGAGCGCCTGTTCGATGAATTACGAACGAACGTTTCCCTGCGCGTGCAGGAAACTGCCACAGCTGAGACATTTCTTGTCTCTGGACGCGGTGAATTGCACCTGGCCATCCTGGTTGAGACCATGAGACGGGAAGGATATGAATTCCAGGTATCCCGCCCGGAAGTGATCTTCAGAAAGGCCGAGGATGGCACCCAACTTGAACCGTTCGAGGAGGTCCATATCGAAACCAGCCCCGAGACGGTGGGAGTAGTGGTGGAAATGCTCGGAGGGCGGCGCGGTAAAATGATGGACATGCAGGATTCGGGTCAGGGGAGCACACGGCTGGTATATATCGTTCCGACACGCGGACTGCTCGGCTTCCGTTACCAGTTCCTGACCGCCACGCGCGGCATGGGTGTGATGAATACACTTTTCCACGGTTACGAGGAAATGGCCGGACCAATGGCCCAACGTTCCACTGGTTCGCTGGTGGCCTGGGAGGTTGGTGATACTACTGCGTATGCTCTAAAGAGTGCAGAGGATCGCGGAACCCTTTTCTACCCCCCAGGTGTATCTGTCTATGAGGGGATGGTTATCGGTGAGAACGCCCGTCCAGGCGATATTCCGATCAATGTCTGTCGAAAGAAGCACTTGACTAACATGCGGTCGTCGCATGGCGATATGGAAATCCGCCTGACAACGCCGCGCCAGATGAGCATCGACGAGGCGATAGAATACCTCGCCGATGACGAGTTGCTCGAAGTGACACCGCTTTCATACCGAATCCGCAAACGCATTTTGAATACAGATGAACGCGGTAAACAAGATAAGAAGGCCAAAGAAGCATTGGAAGAATAGCAATCCTCCGCAGGTTCGAAACCCGCGGGTGTTTGTTTTAATTATGATTATCTTCGGCGATAACGCTCTTATCTGGCAATCCCCACAAAGGCCTTACTGTCGATTGGGGTTGTTTCGAGCGATCGCATGATTTATCGGATAAAAGCGGCATCCTTTCCCGCCAGGGCATCACGAATCTGTTGAGCATGGCCATGGAAGAGATCCATCGTGCTCGCCTCATGAACGGGAAACCAATCCACTCCCGTGGTCTCAGAACTTAGGCCGGGTTCGCCACTGAGATGTTCGACTTCGAAGTTCAAGACTACGATATGGGCCTTATTGCCGTCCGGGTAGACGATCAAGAGGCCTGGATCCGAGTAGACGCCTGTCAAGCGGATCACCCTGACTCTCAGCCCGGTCTCCTCCCATACTTCGCGTTCGCAGCCTTCAGCCACCGATTCGCCGGCCTCGATCATGCCGCCAGGCAGACACCATATCCCATTGTCTGCGCGGCGGGTGAGGAGGATTTTTGCTTTAGGTAGATCAAACAATACTGCCGAGCAGCCCAAACGAATTTTGCCTTGCCTAGCGATACGCTCTCCATAAAGGATTTGTGTCATCTCCATATTATACAAGAAGGCAACACCCTTACCATGCTGTTATTCCTGAATGAATGTCCCATTCCTCAAGTCGGCTAGTGCTTGTTCGATCTCTGCGCGGGTATTCATCACAAAAGGTCCATAAGGAACGATTGGTTCCCTAAAAGGTACGCCGGCCATCAGCATGAAACGTACTGACGAATCGCCTGACCGGACTTCAATCTGGCGGCCATCGCTGAACACGGCCATCTTTACCGACGGGACTTCCGTATCCCCCAATATCCCTGTACCTTCGTACATATAGGCCAGGACCGTATGTTTCTCAGGAACTGGCAGGCTGAAATTTGCCCCGATCTCAAGCCTAACATCCAAGAATAGAGGGCTAGCAGCAATCTTTGTCACTGGTCCGCGAATGTTACCTACGATGCCTGCAATGACCCGCACCTGGCAGCCGGTCATTTCAAACACAGGAATTGTCTCAGCGCTCACTTCCTGATAGCGGGGACGGGACATTTTTTGCGAGGCAGGAAGGTTGACCCATAGCTGGAAACCATCAATGATCCCATCCGGTCCACGGTGTGGCATTTCCTCATGCAGTATCCCGCCTCCGGCAGTCATCCATTGGACATCTCCAGGGCCGATGTACCCAGCGTTCCCCAGGCTATCGCGGTGATTGACACTGCCTTTTAGAATGTAGGAAACCGTCTCAATGCCGCGGTGAGGGTGCATTGGGAACCCACGGATAGGACCTTCTGCAGGGTCATTGAAGGCGAAGTGATCGAATAAGAGGAACGGATCGAAGTGGTTGGAAGCCTGAGGTGCAATGGAACGACGCAAAAGCACCCCTGCGCCTTCCATGACATATAGTGGTTCGATTATTTCTTTGACGGTACGAATACTATTCATTGTAATTTGCTCAAAATTGATTTGATTGTACTAATGGTTGGTTAGAATTGGATCAAAAGCTGTATGCTCGCCCGGAAAAACAAAAAAGTATATTTGACGCTTTATTCACAGCTACTTCAGGATGAAGCCTTGTTTTTCCAAAGCGAGGCGCAGTTCTGTCCGCACCGCCTGCGAGACGCGCCGGCCTGAGTGTTCGGTCCAACCGTAGTCTTCCAATTTTTCGGGCGTGCCTGGGACAGGAACTTGGCGCCCCTGGTAAATGCCTGTTTCGATCATGGACGCATCATAAGCATGAAGACCATTCTCTTCGGCAGAGTAATCATATTTTTCCCAGTGCAGGACTGATTTTAGTGGAAGGCGCGGCTTGATAGGAGGCAGTTTTTCAGGCCAGCCGAGTGTCATCCCGGTTATGGGGAAGGTCAGCCGTGGCAGACCGAGCAATTCAATTACTTGTGCTGGATTGTTGCGAATACTGCCAATGTAGCAGATGCCCAATCCAAGCGACTCGGCAGCCATTGCAGCATTTTGCGCAGCGAGGGACACATCTACAGCAGCGATAAGGAAATTTTCAGTATAATCCGTCACCTGCGTGTAGCCACGCAACAAGCAGGCGCGCTCGAGGCGGGCCAAGTCGGCGCACCACGTCAGGAAAACTGGGGCTTCACGGATGTGGGCTTGGTTCCCACACAACTCTGATAGTTGGATACGTTTCGTGGGATCTACCACAGCAACTATGCTGTATGCCTGTAGATTGGATGATGTGGATGCACATTGGGCAGCAGCGATGATGGTCTCAACAATGGATGGGGGAAGTGGATCAGATTTGTAATGACGGACAGAAACATGATTGTGGATGAGATCAAGAGTGGGGTTATTCATTATTTTTGTTTTCTGAAGGACAAATCAAGGAATAGGAGAGACTGAAATAATTGTATACCATACCATGGGAGAAGACAACCTTCAGAAATGATGGATGAGGATAAACTTAAAACATCGAAATGGTACCGGCTCAAGTAACAGAAATAATTATGTACGCCAAAACCAAAAAGATCCAGCCATGGGAATCTTTGGTGAAACCCTGATGGATTATCCGAACAACGGCGAGGTATAGATAATGAGTACCCAGGTGCCCCCAACCTCAGTAAGGATAACCTTGGTTTACAAAGCGTACTAAAGCCTTAGTAGGAAAACCTAAATAATTAGTATCTGAATTTACGCACTCCGTCCCTTCCTGAAGCTTGCAGGAAAGGGCGGAATGCGTAAAATTTACGGATGTGGGGGGAAGAAAACTGGAAAGTGGAGTTACTAAAGATTAATTTCAAGTTCGATCTCATCCCGGATGGGTAAGCCATCTTCGTCTGTGAGTGGAATCTCCGGTTTGATCAAGCGACTTGCTTCAATCGCATTCAAGCGGACAGAGGTGATAATGAATCCTCGTCTTTGGAAAAAATGCAATGCGCGTGTATTGTTGTTAGTGGTGACAAGGAACAACCGTTTGCACCCGGCCTGACCTGCCACCTGTCGTGCCGCTTCAATGAGAGCAGTGCCTATCCCCAGATTCTCGCGCCATGAGTCAAGTGTTATGATTTCGCACTCGTGACCTGCGATATTATATGTCAATAGGCCGACAGGTTCCTCTCTGGTGAAAGCGGTGAAACCTGGCAAGTCGGATGGATGGAAAACCTCTCCGTGGGTGACAATAATCTCTGCACCCCAGGATTCGATGATTATTTTACATACCCAATCCCGATCAGCAAGTGCCAACGGCCGGATTCGAAAAGCGGACAATAAACAGCCTCGGTTTTAAAAATTATGATTACTGTACGATAATCTTGATGAAGAAAGACTTGCCAAATGAAATACCCTGTGCATCGTAGGCCTGCCATTCACTATAATATTCTCCTGATTCCAGTGGGGCGATAAAAGTTATCTGCAGGGTGGCCGTCGTCCCGACTCGAGCCGGAAAAAGCGCCTGTTCTGAGGATGAACCCAGCGCGTCCCCGCCAACCAGTCGCAAGCGATAACGGTTATCCCAGTTACAGGATCCAGAGTTCTGGACAAGCCATTGTTTATCCAAAGTGCTGCCGGGAGCAACGATAGAATAATCAGGAATGGTCACATCTTCCAAGAAAATCAACCCATCAATACAGGATGATGGAGGAGTTAAGATGGACGGACTAGTTGGAATAAATGCATCGGTAGGAGTTAAGACGGCCAAAGATGGCGTCGAGAGTGCAGTTCCATTTTCCCCGCATGCAGATATAAGGAATAATAAATAAAAACAGATGGACACAGAAAAAATCTTCCAGCACTTTTCTGTGTCCATCTGAAACTTCTTCCTAATAGTTGATTATCAGGCTTCTTCTGATGTTTCGCCACCAGAATCATCAGGGCTGCCAGTGACAAGTGGGATGGACACTTCACCTCCGCTGGCGCGCTGGCGGATGACCTTCTCGAGTTCATTGGCCAGATCCGGGTTCTGGCGCAGGAACTCTTTGGAGTTCTCACGGCCTTGCCCGAGGCGCGTTTCCCCATAAGAGAAGAATGCACCACGCTTATCCACAATCTCAAGTTGGGTTGCCAGGTCAATCAAGTCACCAACCTTGGAGATGCCTTCGTTGTACATGATATCGAACTCAGCGGTGCGGAACGGGGGCGCGACTTTATTTTTGACCACGCGGACGCGGGTGCGGTTGCCAACGATTTCAGCCCCGATTTTGATAGACTGGATTCGGCGCACATCCAAGCGTACAGAAGCATAGAATTTGAGGGCGTTACCACCTGTTGTGGTCTCCGGGTTGCCAAACATCACGCCAATTTTCATGCGCAACTGGTTGGTAAAGACGACCGAGGTCTTGGTCTGGTTAATTGCCCCGGAAAGTTTGCGTAATGCCTGGGACATTAAACGTGCCATGGCGCCCATCTGGGCATCGCCCATATCGCCTTCGATTTCGGATCTGGGGACAAGCGCCGCGACCGAGTCGATAACCACCAAATCCACTGCACCGGAGCGGACAAGGGTCTCGGTAATTTCAAGAGCCTGTTCGCCAGTATCAGGTTGGGAGACAAGCAGATTGTCAATATCCACACCGCATTTGGCTGCATATGCCGGATCGAGAGCATGTTCCATATCCACATAAGCAGCAGTACCGCCCATTTTTTGAACTTCAGCAACGATATGCTGGCAAAGGGTTGTTTTACCGGACGATTCCGGACCGTAAATTTCGGTAATGCGTCCACGCGGAATGCCACCAATGCCCAGCGCCAGATCGAGGGACAGTGAGCCAGTAGGGATGGCGTCAATGGTCATTTTGTGAGCTTCGCCTAGCCGCATGATGGAACCGTCTCCATAGCGTTTGACAATATCCCCGAGGGCTTTGTCAAGCATGCTGCGGCGGCCTTCATCCATCGTAGAACCTGCAGTTGTGTCAGATTTGCGAGCCATATTTTCCTCTCTATCTTCGGATTAGGTCGAGTATAGCACAAATGTTCGATAAGTCAAGTGGTCAGGGCATTCCAGCCTGTGGAATCGGAGGCGGGGTGAAATCGTAGCCGTTGTACCCAAAAAAAGAAAAATAGGTGATCTGTCCAGGAAGGATTTGAATATTTATCTTTCTATTCAAAGCGGCGTAGGGGATGTTTAATTCATAAACACCGGATGGGAGGTCGCCTAACACTACATTTTCATTGTAATACGCATCACTATTTACAGTCAACGGTCCATAAGTTTTGACTGAATATTGTTTCTCTGTGTCAAGAGATTTTAACAAGACCAGATATGAATCAAGTCTTTCTCCATAAGTGCTCATTACTCGACCAACGAGGACGCCATACCCTTGCGGAGGTGATATCCACAATTCAGGATTGCGCGTTTTCCAGAAATCGTTATCTCCAAGTCGGACCTCAAAATGAAGGTGAGGTCCGGTGGTCATTCCAGTAGAACCTACATGACCAACCACATCACCAGTTGTTACCCATTGGCCAACGATTACATCCACTTCTTCCATATGGGCGTAGACGGTGTAGAGAGGTTGGTCCTTATAGCCGAAGTCATGTCGGATTGCAACCGCCAACCCGTAAGGATCCTTTAAATTATAACTTGAGCCAGAGTAAAGACCAATCCCAGCCCAGACGACTGTACCCGGACCGGCTGCCAATACCTCGGCGCCGCGTGGTGCTGGGATGTCGATCCCGGTGTGGATGACGTCCGGCCCAAAGAAGATCCCGCCATAGCGGTAATCCCAGATCGGGTCACCTGGATAAGTGGCGGCAATTGGAGCGGCAAAAAAGAAATGGTCAAAAGGCGAAAGTGCCCAAGGTGTAGGGTAGAGCGGGGGCCGGTATTCTGCTCCTGCGGCAGGAATGATAGTTGGGAAGAACAATTCCATTGTGTTAATGGTTGATGTTGAGAGCGGAATAGGCGTTTCGGCTAGAACCGCCTGTGTAGGAGCCTTGGATGACATCGCAAGTTTATGATCTGGAGTCGGTGTTGGACTGGACGCTGAAGTTGAGATTAGGCGGTTGGGAGATTGGGTTGTTGGGATTGTCACTAATGGCGCAAGTGAAGGCGCGCAAGCCGCCAGAATAATAGTAAAGAGTAGAATTCTCAGACTAAAAACAGATTTCATAGTTAAGGTGTGGAGGTTGGACGCATCGTTGCCGTTCGGGTGGGTGTAGGTGACCGATACCAAAGTGGCGTCCTTGTAGGAGTCTGGGTGGGTGGAATAACAATTGTTGGTGTAACCAGTACTTCGGGCGGATAAAGTTGCAGCATTGCGGTTTCCCAATCCAGTCCTTGGGAATAAACCAGTTCGTTGAAACGGGCTCCAGCGTAATATGTCTGCCAGTTGATCAGTGCGGGCAGGCGTTCCCATCCGTACTGGGCAGCCAGTGTCGTCATATCAAGCCAATAGCCACTGGGAATGGATTTCATCGACTGGCCCCCATTCTCATACGCGATTGAACTGGTTGACCGGGCGGAAAAATCCCAAGGTAATTGCGTAAGAGGCATTCCTTGCGACCCATCCTGGGCTCTTGTAAACAAGTAGATGCGCCAAAATGTCTCTTGGCCAAAATCTTCGCGGACAACAGCCATCCAATTTGCCTGGATTAATACAGGGTTTAGTGTGAAGGCTCGTCCGGTATAAAGCCAATCTTCGCCCATACCGGGATTGAGCGGTATGGTGAGCGGAACAAAGGCGTTCTCAAGATTACCAAGGGTATCCCAGCCAGCTTGTGCACCGGTCTGTGAGCGCAGTTCTTGGAAGGAGTTTCCCGCCAATTCATTCAGTTGTGGATAAGCAGCAGTAACATTAGTTAGCGTAACCAGCGAGACGCGGCTGGAAGGAATATTTCTCTGTGGATTGGTTCCAGGAATAATTGGAGTGTCAGATGTAACCTGTGCGGCGGCTTGAAAAGGACCAGGTAGTACTACGCTTGTGGAACCATAGGATAATCCATTCAGCGCGCCGGGGAGCAGCACAGGCGGGATGCTGAGGCCACCAGCAGAAGTGTATCCGGACAAAAAAGTTTGGTTAGGAGTTAGAACTCGGCTGGCAATGTTGTTGTTATCCTGCCAAACAGGCCAGTCGCCGGAGCCGGCCCAACGCACACTGGCATCGGGGTTGCGAGCATCCCAGATGTAGATACCGGTAATCCCAGAATCTGGATTGGTGGCAGCCCATGCCAATCTGCTACCGTCTGGAGACCAGGCAGGGTGGGACTCAACTGCCCGTGGATCATTGCTGACATCAATGAAATTCCCGGAATGATCGAGGTCAGCAATCCAAACTTCCGGTTCTCCAGAGCGGTTTGAGATGAATGCAATTTGTCGTCCGAGCGGCGACCAAGCGGGGGAGGAGTCGGCAGAAGGATCTTGTGTCAAATTGATGAGAGTCTGCCCCGGGTCCGTAACGGAGCGGATGAATATTTCCAGATTACTATTGGTAATATAGCTTTCGTAAGCAATAAAAGCTCCATCCGGTGACCAAGAAGGCGCAGCGTCGAATTCAGGTGTATCTGTCAGCCTGAGGATGCCACCACCGACCAGGTTCAGGAGATATAAATCCCAGTAACCGTTCCTGTGGGATGAGAAGGCTAACCAGTTTCCATCCGGGCCAAGAGCCGGGGTGATATCATCCCAGGCGTCTGCTGTGAGACGGGTGAGCGGCAGGGTTTGAGGCGAATAGGCAAAAAGATGATAAAAGCCACCTTCGGCCAGGGATAGGAAGTACAAACCTTGCGGATGAGGAGCAGTGACAACCGTGTCGGAGGTGGCGGTGATAACGTAGGGGGTCTGGGTGGGTAATTCGACCGTGGGCTGGGGCTGCGTCGGAGTTTCGGTTGGTAAGAGGGTACCGGTAGGTATCGGAGTGGAAGTGGGACCACACGCGGCAAAAAGCACCAATAAAAAAAGAGCAATGAGGTGAAAACCTGAGGCATAGCGATGATTATGTGGCATTTTATTCCGAGGATGTTGGGATTTCAACAGTAATTTCGCGGCGGTCAATTTCCCCGAGCTCGAGGTATGAAAGCACGACTGTGAGTTTAAATGCTCCGCTTTTTATTGCGTCAGGCTTGCGAATATGTAGAGTAAATTCGAGTTTCCAGGCAACCGGTTCAACGATACTGGTTGCTGCTACAATCTCCCCTATTGAGTTGGTAAGAGTCACTTCGAGATAAGGTTTCTGTTGGTAGGGGGTCACTCCCAGAGAGACCCGCAGTCGTTTTCCATCCGGATAAAACTCGGCGTGAAGATTAAGCAAGCGTGTATCGGCTGGAGGCAGTCTTGTAACCTTTGAGTCGGTGAGGAAGAATTCCATACGGTCATTATAACCAGAAACCCGTTTTCTCACCGCTCACCCTACGGTATAATCTGGTCATGACTTCGAAACTAACTCATCTTGACGACTCCGGACGTGCCCGCATGGTGGATGTGGGAGAAAAAACTATTACCGAGAGGCTTGCGATTGCAAGTGGCGAAGTATTGATGATGCGAGCAACGCTTGATATGATTCGTTCCGGGACGATGAAAAAAGGAGATGTGCTGACTGTGGCGCAAATTGCCGGAATTTCCGCAGCCAAGCGAACATCGGACTTAATTCCATTATGTCATCCACTTTCTCTCAACTATATTGATGTTACCCTCTCTTTGGATGATTCCCTGCCTGGCGTGATCATCACAGCCTTGGTCAGGACGACAGGTAAAACCGGTGTCGAGATGGAAGCTTTGACAGCGGTAACAGTGGCTGCGTTGACAGTTTATGACATGGCCAAGGCTGCGGAAAAGACGATGAAGATCCAGAACATCCGGCTTGTGGAGAAACATGGTGGCCGGTCGGGAGATATTGTAAACAAGTAAGGACGAACCTGTGTGTCAATTTACCTTAACTGATTTTGGAGTAACAAATGCTAAAAGTAAAAGTTATGTTCTTTGCCACATTGCGTGATTATGTCGGTTCCAAAGCTATTGAAATGGAAATCTCATCCGGCACGACCATCCAGGCGCTTACGGATTTATTGGTGGTGAAATACCCTCGCTTGGAAAAAGTCAAAGACTCGATGATTGCAGCCATCAACCGCGAATATGCTGCCGACGATCAAATCATCCCTGAAGATGCTGAAATTGCCTTGTTCCCGCCTGTCTCTGGTGGATAGGATCGTGGTATGGACTTCCCAACAATCATCTCTCTCACAGAATCAGAACTCGATCTGGGTGCCTTGCTTGCCCAGATAACCATCCCAACCACCGGGGCGGCAGCTATTTTTACTGGTATGGTCCGTGGAAAGACATCCAGCAACCACCCCCGCGAAACCAATTTTCTTGATTATGAAGCCTACCAGCCAATGGCGGAAAAAAAGATGCACCAAGTAGCTGAAGAGATTCGTGAGAAGTGGCCAACCATTGAAGGGATTGCCATTGTCCAACGCATCGGACGGTTGTATCCCGGAACTCCCACTACCATGATTGCCTGCACATCTGCCCACCGCAACAATGGCGTCTTCGAAGCGGCACGTTACGGTATCGACCGACTAAAAGAGATCGTGCCGGTATGGAAGAAGGAAATTGGACCGGATGGTGAAGAGTGGATAGTAGGTCATTACCACCCAAGGCCTGGGGAATGATGGAAATATCCTGTTCCGATTGTGGTAGTAGTTACCCACCGGGTGGTCTGCCATACTGCTGTCCAATTTGTGGCGGCTTATATAATTTTCCCACTCCGCTACCTTTTGATCCTGCCTGTGTCGACAAGTCTCAACCCGGCATTTGGCGTTACCGGCACATTTTTGGTCTTTCTCCGGATTTAGCGCCAGTTTCTCTTGGGGAAGGAAATACACCACTTGTCTGGGTGGATGTTTTTGAACGAAAGATCGCGTTCAAATGCGAGTTCCTCAACCCGAGCGGCTCCTTCAAGGATCGCGGCTCGGCAGTCATTGTAGGGTGGCTAAAATCCCGCCGGATTAGCCAAGCGGTGGAGGATTCATCAGGAAATGCAGGCGCCTCCTTTGCAGCCTATACGGCTAGGGCAGGTATCAAGGCAAGGGTTTTTGTCCCTGAATCGGCATCAGGTGCCAAGCGAAGACAAATCGAGGCCTACGGTGCTGATTTGGTCCAAGTCCCTGGAACACGCACAGATGTGACCGAGGCCGTCAAGGCATTCATAGAAGGGGATATAAAGTACGCGAGCCATGCTAATTTACCATTTAACCTTCCGGGTTACGCTACAACCGCCTACGAAATTTACGAACAATTAGGGAACAGAATTCCAGGTGCGGTCATTCTACCTGCGGGGCAGGGAGGATTACTTCTTGGTTTGGCGCATGGATTTGAATCTTTGCACATAGCATACAATGAAATTAACAATATTCCAAGGATAGTTGGGGTACAGGCTCATGCATGTGCGCCGTTGTGGGCAATATTTAACACCGCTACATCAGAAGCAGAATCAATCACCGAGAATTGGACATTAGCTGAAGGAGTGCGGGTGCTCCATCCGATGAGAGGAGATGCTGTGATACGGACTGTAACAGCCAGCCATGGTTTGATGTGTGTTGTGGATGAGAATGAAATAATTCCAAGCAGAGACGCACTTGCACATCTTGGCTTTTACGTGGAACCAACTTCAGCTATCGTCTGGCCTGCGCTGAAGAAAACAATCCAGGATTTACCCGATCCAATCGTTGTCATTCTAACTGGTTCCGGTTACAAGTATGATCAAGATGGAGAAAGGAATTAGAACATGGCAGATATCCAATCATTTGGAAAAAAACTGATCAGTAACCTTGAAAAAGTCATAGTCGGTAAACGTCAGCCAATTGAGTTGGTCGTTATTGGCCTGCTGTGCCAGGGACACATACTTATTGAAGATGTGCCAGGGGTTGGCAAAACGGTATTAGCACGCAGCCTGGCAAAATCACTTGGATGTTCTTTCAACCGGCTACAATTCACTCCTGATATGCTTCCAAGTGATGTGACCGGTGTATCAATTTATAACCAGTCCAAGCGAGCGTTCGAATTCCGAACCGGCCCCATCTTTGCCCAAATAGTACTTGTGGATGAAATTAATCGTGCCACGCCCAAGACACAAGCTGCGTTACTCGAAGCCATGGAAGAACGCCAGGTTACAGTTGACGGTAAAACGCACTTATTACCAACCCCATTTATGGTTCTGGCGACTCAGAACCCTATTGAATATGAAGGAACGTTTCCTCTCCCGGAAGCGCAATTGGACCGGTTTCTATTACGTGTCAGATTGGGATATCCCAACCCAAAGGACGAAATCGAGATTCTCGATCGTCAACAATTGCGTCATCCCATTGAAACACTGAAATCCGTGATCAAGGTGGACGAACTTACAGAAGCGATGGAGGAGATTAAGAAAGTTTATGTTTCCGATTCAATTAAGCGCTATATAGTGGAACTGACCAACCGTACTCGCCAACATGCGGAAGTATACTTAGGCGCAAGCCCGCGAGGTAGTCTTGCACTTTTCCGTACTGGTCAGGTAGCAGCAGCGCTGGCCAGCCGAGATTATGTCTTACCGGATGATATCAAACGCCTGGCGGTACCCGTGCTAGCACATCGTGTCATTGTTGGGCCGGCGGCTCGATTGCAGGAATTAAGCGCTGAGAAGATTGTGCAGGAAATTCTAGATAATACTCCGGTACCCGGTGGAGATTACAGGGCAACTTCCCGTAAATGAAATCGCCCCATGCTTTGCGCTGGCTTCTGGCCGGACTTATTTTCTTCGGCCTAATCGGCTGGGCTATCACCGGTTTGTTGCTGTATGCGCGCATGGCATACTTGGGTATGTTACTTGTCATCGGGGCGGGAATCTGGACTTTTTTTTCGATACGCGGTATCCACCTGACCCGTCAGGCGCGCATTTTACGAGCCAGCATGGGCGATGTTTTTGAAGAACATTTTGAGGTTCGAAACGCTGCCTTGCTGACTTGTCCCTGGCTGGAAATCCTCAATCAATCCAATTTACCACTGGCTGGGGGATCGCGTCTGTTGACTGGAATAGGCCCTCACCAGCGCCGTTTTTATACCGCCCGTACTTTACTATATAAACGAGGCGCTTTCGTGCTAGGCCCTACCAGTATTGCTTCCGGGGATCCATTTGGCCTTTTTACAATTCACAAGCAGGTCGATATGAAAGATACTCTGGTGGTCTTGCCACTTATCGTCCCGATCACTGATTTTCCGCCACCTCCGGGGCTTTTACCGGGAGGCAAAGCCATCCGACAGAGATCATCCGATCTAACTCCTCACGCTGCCGGGATCCGTGAATACGTTCCGGGCGACCCGATGAAACGGATCCATTGGCCGAGCACTGCTCACCGTGGAAGATTCATGGTGAAGGAATTCGAGCAGGACCCGCAGGCAGACATCTGGTTGTTTTTGGACGCACAGCAGGAGGCACAGGCTTCATTGATCGAGGATAAGGTTGCCTTCAGCGGGGATGGCTGGTGGTTGCGGCGTCCAAATGTTTCATTACCAAAAGATTCATTTGAATATATCGTCAGCGCGGCCGCGTCTCTGGCGAGATATTTCCTTGAGGAAAACCGTTCGGTCGGCTTGGCTTGTGCAGGCGCGAAGTTAACGGTTGTCTCAGCAGAACGCGGGGAGCGACAGGTAAATAAAATCATGGAAACCCTAGCCTTCCTCCAACCGGATGGTAAGATAGCCTTGCTTGGTCTGGTCACAATGAGAGCAAAATTACTGCCCATTGGAACTGGTGTTATCCTGATTACTTCTTCGGAACGGCCCGAATTATTGCTGGCAGTGGAGGATTTGCAACGGCGTAACCTGCGCCCGGTTGTGGTGCTGATCAAGACGGAAACTTTTGGTGGGACAGGTGATAGCAAATCCATTATTGCTGGTTTGTTACGCCGGAATGTTCCGGTTTGTCCGGTCAGCCTTGGTGACGATTTATCTACCCAATTGGCGCTCCCGGTGGTTTACTTCCACCGACAATATTTACCAAAATCCTTCTTTAGCATCATTGTGTGATTTTTTTATAAGGGGTGATGATATTGAAAAATTACCGCCCACTTTACCCTTGACGTTCTTGTAAACACACTTGATACTGGAAGGAATAAGAATAGGAGTTGTGAATATGGAACATTTTCTCGACATAGCCGATCATTCCCCAGAGGAGTTGCAGGATATTCTCGACCTTGGGAGCCGCTTGAAGAAAGAGTACTTTGCCAAAGGCAACCCGGGGCTATTCAAAGGCAAAGTGCTGGGGATGATTTTCCAGAAGCCCAGCTTGCGGACACGCGTCTCGTTTGATATGGCGATGCGCCACATGGGAGGAGATGCGCTTTACCTCTCGCCGAATGAGATTGGCCTCGGTAAACGAGAGTCAATTGCTGATGTGGCGCGAGTTCTTTCAGGCTATGTCCAAGCAATGATGGCGCGTGTTTTTGAACATGCGCATGTACTGGAATTAGCCAAGTGGTCTTCGGTGCCGGTCATAAACGGTTTGAGTGATCTTAGCCATCCTTGCCAAGCGATGGCCGATGCGCTGACGATCGAAGAGAAATTTGGAATTACAAAAGGGCTGAATGTGGTATTCGTGGGAGACGGGAACAACGTAGCCGTCTCGCTAATGCAGATCGCGGTTAAACTTGGTTGGAATTTTTCGATTGCCAGCCCGGAAGGTTACGATATGCCAACTGGAATTATCGAAAAAAACAGGAAGGTTGCAGCAGGCACGGGGTCCAAACTCGCTTTTCTGCGGGATCCTCATCAGGCAGTTAAGAATGCACAGGTCATCTATACCGATACCTGGACAAGTATGGGACAGGAAGAAGAGACTGCCAAACGAGAAGCTGTCTTCCCGCCTTACCAAGTCAATACTAAACTGGTTGACGAAGCAGACAAAGATGTTATCGTGATGCACTGCCTGCCTGCCCATCGTAACCATGAATTAACCGATGATGTGGCGGATGGTCTGCATTCGGTCATCTTTCCACAAGCGCACAATCGCTTGCATGCCCAGAAGGCAATATTGGCTCGATTATTCGGCGTGGCTTAGTAGAAACGTAGGTCGTTGCTATTTACGAATGGATAAATATATGAAAAAACAAGAATACATCGATCTCGAAGAACAATACGGAGCTCACAATTACCACCCTCTGGATGTGGTCATCACGAGGGGGGAGGGAGTGTGGGTTTATGACGTGGAAGGCAAGAAATATTTAGATTGCTTATCGGCTTATTCAGCCGTAAACCAGGGACATGTCCATCCGAAAATCCTGGCTGCGCTGGTGGAACAAGCCGGGAAAATTACCCTAACCTCTCGGGCTTTCCGTAACGATCAATTACCCCTGTTTTACAAAGAACTTTCCGAGTTGACCGGTTATGAGATGTCCCTGCCGATGAACTCTGGCGCAGAGGCCGTGGAGACGGCGCTCAAAATTGCCCGTAAGTGGGCATACCAGGTCAAGAAGGTGCCGCGCTATGAGGCTGAGATCATCACTTGCGCAGGCAACTTCCACGGACGCACTATCACCACTATTTCCTTTTCCACCGAACAGTTCTACCGTGAAGATTTTGGCCCCTTCACGCCGGGATTTATAACCGTCCCGTATGGCGATGTGGATGCAATAGCCAAAGCCATCACACCGAATACAGCCGCGGTTCTCCTTGAACCCATCCAGGGAGAGGGTGGGGTTATTATTCCGCCAAAAGGGTATCTCAAGAAGGTAGATGATATTTGCAGGAAGAACAAGGTTTTATTCATCGCAGATGAAATCCAGACAGGCTTAGGTCGGACCGGGAAATTGTTCGCTGCCCAGCACGAGGATGTGCATCCAGATGTGACCATTATCGGCAAAGCTCTGGCAGGAGGTTTCTACCCGGTCTCTGCTGTTTTGTCTGCCAAAGAAGTGTTAGGGCTATTTTCTCCTGGCGAACACGGCTCCACCTTTGGCGGCAACCCATTAGCGGCAGCTATCGCGAGAGCTTCTTTGAAAGTCATCGTGGAAGAAGACCTCATTAAACGCGCGGCTGACTTGGGCGAGTATTTTATTGAGCAATTGAGCGAGATTCCCAGCCCGCATGTTAAAGAAGTACGCGGTAAGGGTTTACTAATCGGTGTTGAATTGAACGAAAAGGCTGGTGGTGCGCGACGGTTTTGTGAAGCCTTGCAAACCAAGGGAATCCTAGCCAAAGAAACACACGAACGGGTCATACGGTTTGCCCCACCCCTGGTGATCGATAAAGAAACCATTGATTGGGCATTACCATCCATCCGGGATGTTTTGAATCTAGAGTAAACAACATACCCTGCCAGACCATTGAAAACCATTGGAGGTATGAGATGAACATCTGTATTCCACGAGAACGTCGTCCGTTCGAATACCGTGTTGGTCTTTCCCCAGCGGGGGTTGAAATTCTGACCCAACATGGGCATACAATCTTTATTGAACAAGATGCCGGCCAGGGAGCAGGTTTTCCCGACAGGGATTACGAGAAAGCAGGAGCCAAGATCGCCTATTCTGTTGATGAAATCTATGGGCGGGGGGAACTCCTGTTAAAGATTGGCCGGCCCCTCGACGACGAACTGGATATGCTCCAAGCGGGAACGACCATTATGGGTTTCCTGCACCTAGCATCGGCCCGGCAGAACAAGATCGAAGCCCTGTTAAAGGATAAGATCACCGCAATTGCATACGAACAGATCAAGGAACCAGATGGTTCGCTACCTGTACTGCGCCCATTCAGTCAAATAGGCGGGGCCATGGCAGCGGAGGTGGCTTCACGCCTGCTGCAGAGCGATCGCGGTGGACGCGGCGTCCTGCTGGGCGGTATACCCGGAGTTCCACCAGCAGAAGTCGTCATCGTCGGTGCAGGAACCGTAGGCACTTATGCAGCCCGTGCCTTTAGAGGAATGGGTGCACATGTAACCGTTCTCGATAAGGATCCCAACGCGTTACAAAGGATCAGCCTGAGCGACTCAAACCTTGTTACCTTACTTTCTACGCCCCACAACCTCAACAGGGTTTGTGAATATGCAGACGTGCTTGTGGGCGCGGTCCTCGTACCGGGGACCCGCTCCCCGATCATAATCACGCGTGATATGGTGAAGAAGATGAAATACCGGTCAGTTTTCATTGATATCAGCATTGACCAGGGCGGGTGCAGTGAAACATCGCGTCCGACCACCCACGATCACCCTTCTTATATTGAAGAGAATGTGGTCCATTACTGTGTTCCCAACATGCCTGGGGTTGTGGCGCGTACAGCTACACACGGTTTTGTAAATGCGGCTATTCCATACATCCAGGAAATTGCAGATCTTGGTGTGGATAAAGCCATCCAAAATCCTGCGATTGAGGCTGGTGTCAACACCTATAAAGGGGATATACGCCACCTCTCCCGCCTAACGAATAAGGAGTAAAAGATGGATTGGAATAGTATTTATCAATCACGGGTTACTTCAGCAGAGAAGGCAATCCAGGCAGTCAAGTCTGGCGATCGCGTCTTTATGACCGGCAACGTTTCGGTACCGCAGAAACTTCTGGCCGCGCTTGTGGCCTTCGCACCCTCGTTGAAAGATGTTCAGGTTTGCCAGGCCCTTTCCGTAGGGGCGGCTGATTATGTCAAGCCTGAAATGGAAGGTCATTTGCGTGTCAATGCGATGTTCATCAGCTCCAATGTCCGCAAAGCAGTGCAGGAAGGGCGCGCTGATTTCACGCCGGTACTGCTCTCTGAATTTCCTCTGCTCTTCAAGAATGGCATACTCCCTGTAGATGTGGCCCTTGTTCACGTGTCCCCTCCAGATGAGCATGGCTTTTGCTCGCTCGGTGTAGAAGTTGGGCTAACAAAATCGCCTGCAGAAGCAGCAAAGATCATTATTGCCGAAGTCAACGACCAGATGCCGCGTACATTGGGCGACTCGTTCATCCATGTCAGCCGCCTGACGCATATTGTGCCGGTCAATTACCCCATCCCCGAAATGCCCATGTCTGGAGAGAATATCGATCCAATTACCGAACGGCTGGCTGGTTACGTTGCCGACCTCATTCCAGATGGCGCCACTATGCAGATGGGTATTGGGGCGATACCGGACGCGGTTTTGAAATTTTTATTTCATAAAAAAGATCTGGGCGTACATAGCGAACTAATTTCGGATGGCGTTATTGATCTGGTGGAGGCAGGCGTGCTTACGAGTGCCCGCAAAACCTTGCTCCCTGGCAAGATCGTGCTAGGTTTTGTTCTTGGTTCGCAGCGCCTGTACAGTTGGGTGAATGATAACCCGTTATGCGAATTTCGCCGAACCGAGTATGTCAACGACCCATTTGTCATTGCCCAAAATGAACGTATGGTGGCGATTAACTCAGCCATTGAAATAGACCTGACC
>CAISEG010000042.1 GCA_903884265.1 uncultured Anaerolineales bacterium
ATAAGATAAACATTACCTTTTTTATACATTTAAAAGGAGCAGGCTATGTTCAATTTCGGTAAGAAACAGGAAAAAGATCCTCAAAAGGCATTGGATAATGCCGAGAAAACCTTGAACACCGGTCTTACCGGAGGGCTGACAAGAGCTTTCATGGGCAAGGATTTTGTCAACGATATGAATACCGCCATGAACCAGGGCCAGGCAGCCATGGATGGCATCAAGCAGCAGCAATGGTTGGTCCAGAGTGGATTGGACGCAACCGCCGATGTTGTCTCCATCACTGACACAGGTGCACTCGTCAATATGAACCCGGTGGTGGTCTTGAACTTGAAAGTCCAGCCCGCAATAGGTGGCCCGGTATTTGACACAGCTGGCCAGACAATGGTCTCCAAGATCGCCATCCCGCGTGTTGGCGACAAGATCAAGATCAAATACAATCCTGCTGACCCGACACAATTTGTTGTCATGTAAGGCCCGGTCATTAAATACTTTTCTGTGATCTGGGCGAACTACCTGCTCTCATCCCCTGGGCTGAGCCTTCCTGAATGAGATCAAAAGGTTTGGCGTGGAGTGGCTGGCAGAGTTTGCCCTTTTTTCCCTCTCCCCCACCCTTTTTCTTCATGAAGGAGGTTTAATAATATGAAAATAAAAGTCACTAAAATTGATAAGCCTGTCCGCGTCGTAATTCTGCACCTGGATGGCACGCTTGATGGAAGCAATCACCAGAGCTTGTTCGAAAAAGCCCAAAAGTTATACACGATCGGCGTGCGTGACATCCTTCTGGATCTGAGCAAACTGACCTTTATCAGCAGCGCCGGGTTGGGTGCAATACATCGCGTGGCTCTCTTGTTCCAGGGTAAAAAACACCTTGAACAGGATGAGGCTTGGGCCGCCTACCGTTGGGCAACCTACCGGGCCACGGACCGGGGCTCTACTTCCGGCCCACTGCAGCACATCAAACTGTTCTCCCCCACCAAAGAGGTGCGCGGAATCCTCGATACCATCGGCTTCACCGCCATCTTCGAAATCTACGACGATCTTCAACAGGCCACCGCATCATTCCGTCACTTAACTCCCATGGAACTGGGATCTGGTCTGTCTTAACCAAGCCTTTATTTATCGACTGTGCCGCGACTGAGCGGACGCCGGACAGATCGAACGACATCTCCCGCTAAATCTTCCTGCAAGACCGGGGAAGGGATTCAACTTTTCTGGATGTTAGGCGTCCACAACTCCTTATATTCACTGAGTAGAAAGAGTAACAAATGGAAATTACCTTGACGAAAACAAAAGGAGCCCTCCCTGTCACCGTTTTACACCTGGACGGTAAACTAGATGGAGCCAGTTTCGAGCTATTGGTAAAAGAAGCCGAAAAGGCATACACTGCCGGAGCGCGCGACCTCCTCTTGGATTTGAGTGCCCTTACCTATATCAGCAGTGCCGGGCTGGCCGGACTTCACCGCGTAGCCTTGTTGTTTCGGGGAGAACAGCATCCCGGTCAGGATGAAGGCTGGGCTGCCTACCGCGCTATTGCCCGCGACCGCGGTAAAGGCTTTCAGGAACACGTCAAACTGGTCTCCCCGGATGGTAAGGTGCGCCAGGTGCTTGACATGACCGGTTTTGATGTTCTCTTCGAGATTTTTACCGACCTCTCCCAGGCGTTGGCCTCTTTCCAACAGCCTGTTACATCAAAAGTGGCAAGCATGTCTTAATTGTCCTTAATATAAAAAGATCAAAAAAAAGGGTGCGGTGGGCATAAAGTCCACTGCACCCTTTTTTTAGGAATTTCCCTTTATTCTTCTATATCAACTGATTTTTCCCGCCAAGTACCTGCCGCTGATGAAGCCAGAGTCTCGGCTGGGGCTTTTTCTCCGACGTCCGGTAGACTGGGTTGCTCCAATCCTTGTATAATTGAGCCAACGAAAAGGACGCCGCCTCTGTGGACACTCCTAACCCTCCCAAGCCAGGTTTTTTGCGCCTCTTCATTGCAGGGTTCTTTATTGACCTGCAAGGCTTGCCCTTTGGCGTGAAGATCCTCACTGTCGGCGGGTACCTTGCCGTCATCGGCCTGTTATTCTTGACCCTTGTGGTTGAACTCGGCGGAGACCGCCTGCCAGCCGTAGGCTACACGCTCTCAGGGCAGAACGATAAGGTTCCGCTGCTCGTTTTAGCCATCGCCAGTCTGGCTTTTATCCTCGGCTGGGCCTACCTGCTCAGTGGTGCCGCGGCCGCCAAGGCGCGCATCTTTCTACCGGTACTAGTTCTATTTGCCCTGCAATTATTCCTGGTTACTGGCGGGACTCTCCTGCTGCTATTCTTGGAACTGCTCTTCTTTTTCCTGGTACTCGTTATTTATGGGCTGACCTTCCGGACGCGCTTCTGGCGCGAGCAGCCGGGTCTGCATTTCTACGGCTGGCTCCTGGCTCTATCCGTGATCATTGTTTTTTCGGTTGGCATCTCGTCCGCCAATGCCCAGGTGGCCATCGCCCTATCGGCCAATTTTTCCATTCTAATGCTGCTCACCTTGGTATTCTGGGCCTTGCTGGGGCTCAGTATTATCGACCTGGGCATGAATATTGGCCGGGCCTTCACCCGTATTTTCCGCAAACTCCTGCCTTTTTCTACCTTTAGCGCGCTGGTTGTGTTCGCCCTCCTCATCCACCCGGCCGCGATTGGCCTGATCTTCTGGTTGACCAGGGATGGATTTTGGTTGCTAGATGTGGCGTTTTCGGTCCTGCTCATTCCAGCCGCTCTGGTCTTCTGGATAGCTCGTCGTTGGTCGATTTCCACCAGCGCGGTCTTTCTGACCCTTAGTCTTGCTGCTCCAGTGGTGAACCTGGGGCTTACCCTTGCTTTTGCTGGGAAGGATTTTACTGAACTCCTGCTGAAAATGACCGGCCTCTTCCCGCCCACCCTGCTCTTCGTTGGCCTGACCACCTATAACCTTTTCGGCCTGGGTGTGGCCTTTACCGGCGTAGATGGGCGCATCCTGCCCAAACGCGCCCGCGTCTTGCTTTATTTTGGCACCCTCATTTTGGTGGTCGCTTGTATGCTCTTCATGTCCAACCAGCGTATTGTTGAAACGAACCAGCTTTCCCTCGACTTTCAAAGCCTGGTCAACAACCTGTTCGCCATCAGCGCATTGTTCCTCGGTGTTCCTTATGCGGTCTGGATGGTGTGGAAACGCCGTGACTTTCTGATCGGCGCCGAACAGGACTTCCTGCGTCCGCCTCTCTTACCCTGGCTGGAGCGGGTTCCGCGGCAGGTCTGGATTGGGCTCAGCCTGCTTATGGCCTGCGCTTGTTCTAGTCTGCTGTTGGTAATTTTATATTCACAGATCTAGTCTTTACTTCGGAAATCCTACGACCCCCAGCGCAACAGCTGTCGAGTCCTCTTCCCCTGGTGTCAGGCTTGCCTGGGGAAGGTTGTATGCAAGCCGGCTGCCCGCCAACATCAGGCCTGCCAGCCAACCTTGCATGGAAAACCGTTTTCGCTGCCGGCGGGGTTGGGTATTTTGCCTGCCTGGTTTCATGCAATCCAGAACCATAAATATTCTCTACCCGTCTGCTTTTGGTCCGCTTTCCTGTCAGCCCTTGATGCTCGATCGGTCAGGAAAAAGCCATTCATCCCAATCCTGATTATTCAGTACCGCTTCCGCCCCCTGCTGGCGTAGGCTCTCCCGGCCACGCCTTGACCGTAGGCATTTTCCATTATCCCATCTCACCTTCCCAATACCTTTCTTCTATAAAGCAGAGTGTCACGCTGTGAGCGTGACACTCGTTTCGCATCTCATCCCCCATCTTGCACATCATGCGGCAAAGAGCTTGTTTGCCACATCCGGTAGGGCTTCAAAGGCTGGCCTGGCAAAATAATACCCCTGGAAAATGCTGATCCCGGCTTCCTTAAGCCAGTGATACTCGCCAGCATTTTCAACCCCCTCAGCCACGATCTGGATAGCCAGGCTGTCACATATCTTCCGGATGCCTGAAAAGATCCTCTGCTTGACGTAGTCCTGCTGGATGTTCCCGATCAGGTGGCGGTCGAGTTTGATGAAATACGGCTGGTATTCCGCCAGCAGTCTTAAACCGGAATATCCCGCTCCAAAATCGTCGATCGCCGTGGCAAACCCAAATTCCTGGATCAGCCGCAGGTACTTGATCAAATTTCTCTGTTCGGTCAGACTCTCGGTTTCAAGCACTTCAAAAATGATATTCTCCGCCGGGATGCCGCTATGGATGGAGGCCTGGAATGTGGCCGTAATACTCATATCTACCTCAAAGATGCTTTGCGCCGTCAAGTTCAGGTTCAAGCGGTTTGGGATTTTCAACCGGCTCGCCAGGTAAATGGCTTTGCGGCGGCAGATCTCGTCGAACCTCAGGATGTCGTTTTGGGGCACCTGGGCAAAGACCGAGGCCGAACATTCACCGTGCGGTCCGCGTACCAGGGCTTCAAATGAAATGATCTCCCGGTTGCGCACGTCCACGATCGGTTGGAAGGCAAAACTGAATTGAAAGCCCATTTCCCCCTTGGTATTAATGGGACCGTTTAGCCTATTAATTCCTTTAGAATTCTGCATTGTTTTCCCTGGCGTAAAGAAGATGTGATGACCTTGCTTATCTACCGGAAAGGTTGCTCGGGCAACATGCCGGCAAGGTAGTGTAAAGTGACACTATCATCCACACCATCATAGTCGTCCAAACCACGGGTTGCCATCCTGTTTTGAAGGCTTTTCGATACCCCATTTCTGACCAGCTTGAATCTCAAGATACTTGTCCCCGTTCTTACCCATTCTCTCTTTTCCGCTTCTCAACCTCCTCCCCTTTGCGGATCTCCACTCCTCGATCGGATGTTCCCCAGTCTTCCTTCGCCTCCCCCAAAATGGCAAACTAACCTCCATCCTGTTTTACGGTACAATTCCAACTATCAGTTTATCCACCGCTCAAGGATACTCGTTCACGGAAAATAAACCTATGCCCTCTGATACCCAGGTGATCTACTCGATGGTGCGCGTGGGGCGCATCCATCCCCCCAACAAACAGGTTCTGCGCGACATCTCGCTCGGCTTCTATTATGGTGCCAAGATCGGCGTGCTCGGTCTAAACGGCGCCGGGAAGTCCACCCTCCTGCGCATCCTGGCCGGGGTGGATAAGGATTTCGTCGGCGAGATCGCCATCAGCAAGGGCTACACCACCGGACTGCTCGAACAGGAGCCTCACCTCGACGAGAACAAGACCGTCATTGAGGTTGTCCGCGAGGCCGTCCAACCCATTGTGGACATGCTTGCCCGCTACGACCAGGTCAACGCCTCCTTTTCCGCTCCCGATGCAGATTTTGACGGCCTCATCGCTGAACAGGCCAAACTGCAGGACGCCCTTGACAAGCATGACGCCTGGCACCTTGATTCGCATCTTGAACTTGCCATGGACGCCCTGCGCTGTCCGCCCGCCGACACACCTGTCAAGATTCTTTCCGGCGGCGAGCGCCGCCGCGTCGCCCTCACCCGCCTTCTGCTGACCGAACCCGATATTCTCCTGCTCGACGAACCCACCAACCACCTCGACGCCGAGTCGGTCGCCTGGCTCGAACACCATCTGCGCGATTACAAGGGGACGGTCATTGCCGTCACCCATGACCGCTACTTCCTCGACAACGTGGCCGGCTGGATCCTGGAACTCGACCGCGGCTATGGCATCCCCTGGAAGGGCAACTACACCTCCTGGTTGGAGCAGAAGAAGGAAGTCCTGCGCCAGGAAGAGAAATCCGAGTCCCGCCGCCAGAAGACCCTCGAACGCGAACTGGAGTGGGTACGCATGTCCCCCAAGGCCCGCCAGGCCAAGGGCCAGGCCCGCCTGACGGCTTACGAAAAACTGCTCTCGCAGGAAACCGAAAAATATCGCGGCGAGCAGGAGATCTACATCCCGCCCGGTCCGCGCCTGGGGGATATCGTCTTCGAGTTCGAGGATGTCACCAAGGGCTATGCTAGCCCCGACGGGAGTGGCTACCGCCTCCTGCTGGAAGACTTCAGCGCCAAAATTTTACCCGGCTCCATCGTCGGTGTCATCGGCCCGAACGGCGCCGGCAAAACCACCTTGTTGAGGATGATCACCGGGCAGGAAAAACCAGACAGCGGCTCTATCCGCATCGGCGAGACCGTCAAACTGGTCTATGCCGACCAGATGCGTCCGCTCGATAACGACAAGAACGTCTGGGAGGAGATCAGTGGCGGCGAGGACGAACTCACCCTCGGGGTACGCAAGATGAACTCACGCGCCTACGTGGCCTCGTTTAACTTCGCCGGCAGCGACCAGCAGAAGAAGGTGGCGACCCTCTCCGGCGGTGAACGCAACCGCCTCCACCTGGCAAAAACCCTCAAAGAAGGCGCCAACGTGCTCCTGCTCGACGAGCCCACCAACGACCTGGACGTTAACACCCTGCGGGCGCTGGAGGAAGCTCTCGAGAGCTTCGCCGGTTGCGCGGTCGTGGTCAGCCATGACCGCTGGTTCCTAGACCGCATCTGCACCCATATCCTGGCCTTTGAAGGCGACAGCCAGGCGCGCCTGTTCCTGGGCAACTGGAGCGATTACGAAGCCCACATGCTCGAAACCTTTGGAAAAGACCTCCAGCCGCACCGGGTCAAATACCGCACGCTGAAACGTTAAAGAAGACTGCGATACTTGGTTGGTACTGGGTATTTACACGATCGGGATGTTGCATGGGATCAGCTCAACCTTCTGCTCCGATAATCCCAGCCTCACCGGATTGCGTCGGACCTCTCCATCCAAAAGCGATCGAGGGTCTGGAACTCTTCAATCACGGGCATTATTGGAAAGCTCATCAGGCCCTCGAAGCAGCCTGGCGCGCCGAAACAGGCCCTGTCCGCGAGCTTTATCGCGGCATCCTGCAGGCGGGAGTTGTCTATCTGCACCTCATCCGCCACAATTTCGCCGGGGCGTTGAAAGTTTACCAGCGCAGCCAGAAATGGTTGACTTTCTGGCCTGAGACCTGCCGGGGGGTCGTAGTCGGGCAGTTGCAGCGCGACCTGAACAGAGCCGTCCTGGAAATGCAAAGACTGGGCCCGGACTACATGGCGGAATTCGACCTTTCTCTCTTAAAGCCCATTATCTATGACCGGCCTTGACTCTCTAGCCCTGGCATAAACAAAACGACCCGGTGCCTCATGCCGGGTCATTTCGGAGGAGAAGAGAATGCAACGTTCGCTATTATCTTCAGACCATAGGATAGCACTTCGACATGAACAATGGATGAAGCCGTTTTGTGTCCTTCTTTATTTACAAACCCTGGTTATTTCCCTGTGTTCACAGGCTTTCCGACGGGGATGGTTATTAGCCTTTCTTCGATAAAGAACAAGTTTCCAATTTTTCGCAAGAAGCAGTATACTAATTGATAATGAACGCTAGCGCTCTCACTACGCGCCTGGGGAAAAGCCTTAAGATAAAGCGCCTGTTCATCAAGGACGAATCGGTTGTATGATTTGACACAGGCACTTGTTTAAAATCTATTTAGGGACATAAATGGCAGGCGAAGAAACCAAGTCAACCCTGGAATTCCTCTACAACATCAGCCGCGAACTGGCCTCTGCGATTGAATTGCGCACCGTGTTACAGCGCATTCTGTTCCAATCGCTTAAATATGTGGGGGGTGAACGTGCCAGCATTGTGGTTCTCGACGATAACGGTAACGCTGTAGATTCAGCTATTGTTTACCGGCGTACGATCCATGACCATACCACCCAGCAGTTGCGCGAGACCGTTGAACGCGGCCTCGCCGGGTGGGTCGTACGCAATCGCCAGCCGGCCTGGGTGCCCGATACCAGTCGTGACGAGCGCTGGCTG
>CAISEG010000043.1 GCA_903884265.1 uncultured Anaerolineales bacterium
CAATTCCCGGGAACTGGTCTACTCGGTTACCGGTTCTTCTTCACTGGTCTCTTGTTCTGCAGTTTCCGCTTCCACAGAGGATTCGGATTCTTCGTCCGGCTCGGCGTCTGACGCTTCATCATTGGTCTCTGCTTGCGGTTCTGCTTTTTCCGCGGGTGGCGTCTCATCGCCCCATTGCACGGCCATGGGCATGATGAGTACTCTGGGAGATTTCTGGTACTCGAAGACAACAGGGCCGGTGTCGGTGTACTTGGAGAATACGATGATCCCCTGCTTGCCGGATAGGTAGCCGAGAAGGTATTTCTGGTCGAGTGCGGTTCTTCCCGGTTCCCCCTGGGTGTTGAGAGTGTCGATGGTAGAGCTGATTTCCTGATCATCTCCTCTGGCGGACACCTTCAGCTTGCCATCGTTAAACTCCATGCGGACAATACCGCTGCCGTCCCGCGCAATGTCACGAACACGTTTGGCTGCCGCTTCCAGCTGCGGAGCAAAGATCTGGCTCTGCAGTACGGGTTCACCTTTGGGGATGAGCGCCAGCCATTCCGGTGGCTTGCCCAGGATGAGGTTGATGACCACGGATGCAGTCGTCCCAAAGTCCAGTCTGAGCTTGTTGTCACCGATCATGACCATATGGAGCTGCCGTTTGGCGGTGACCACCTTTATCAGGGACTCGGCAGTTGAGGGAGGGGTTCGTGGTGTCTTCGCAAAGACATGCTCCAGGATTGCCACACCGTGGGCCGGGACGATGATTTTCTCCTCCAGTGGGAAGGAAAGCCCTAATACCTGGTGAGACATCCTGAAACCGTCACCGGCCGCTACCTCGATGGGAGTCCCCAACACCAGTGTTATACCGCTCAGCACAGGCCGGGCGGTATCCGCAGCGGTGTATGGTAGCGCGGCAAGCATCGCCGCTATCAGGATATCGCCGTCAACTTGACCCTCGGCGCGAGCTTCCATTTCAGCCATGACTGGGAAGTCCCTATAGTCCTCTGTGGGATAGGTCGCGTTGCCGCCGTTCCAGGACAAGTAAATCCTTTTGCTCTTCTCCTCTACCTTAAGTGTCTCGTTGCCGGGTATGTACTTTAACATTTCGGCAATCGCAGAATAGGGGAGCAGCATCGGCTCTTTGGCTTCGGGCAGGTTGGCGATGGCCATTGTTTCCAGGTCGGTCGCCACCGCTTTCCCATTGCCCAGGCTGAGGCAGGCTACGGATTTCACCGTGGGTTTCTTCGGGACCACCGGTTTCATCAGGTCCATGACCTCTTTTAGTTTGCTAACTTTAATTTCCAATTCTTTCACCTCCTTTTGGTCACATATTTACGCCTCTGGAGACCAGGCCAGAGGCGTATTAAATGCAGTTTGCGTTTTACGCAAGTTAGAAGAAGTTCTGTTGTGCTGGTTGGCCAGGCTTTCCAGCAGCCGGCTTACTTGCCGCTGTCGCCGCTGTTCTGACTGGCGCCACTGGTTCCGGAATAGTAGACCTGGGATTGTGCGGAGATGCGTCCCACTGCCGGTTAGCGTCCTCGATAAACGAGGGTATCCGCTCGAGCGCGGTCTGAAGATTACCCTGCAGTGTCGTCATCTTCGGATCGCAGTCGGTCGCCTGAGCTCCCAGGAAGATACGGTCACCCTTGATGATGATGTTTACCTTTAGCTCTTCCCTTGACATTGTTTCCTCCTTTATTTTTCGATTAATTTATGGGTCTTTATTCTCGTTAACCGGGACACTGTTTCTGGTGTGGCCATGGTCGGGGTCAGGGTGCCGGCATCTAAATCAAGGTACAGTTGCATCCACGGGCAGGTGCCTTCAATAATGCGCCTCACTATTTCGAGCACCATGGCGCCCATTGCCTGGTTGATGGTCGGGCTCTGGTCGTCGGCGGCCACCGCCTCGGCACAGCTTCTCTGTCTGGGTGTCTGGGCGAGCAGCGCCGGTTGCTGAATGGTGGGCAACGGTAGTCTTACACAGAGGTCAGCGGTAAAAGACGGCCGCAGTTTTTCAACCTTTGAATTACCGATTAGCACCTGTCCGAAATTAGTGCCGTTACCTGAATCAACCCACCACTGGCCGTCATGAATACGGTCTGCGATCGTCTGCCGCGCCAGTCCGTTGTCAACACACCCGACCACTATTCCTTTGGGTAAATCGACTGCACCGACCGGCAAAACACTATATTGCACCGGGCGCTGGTATTTACCCGACAGCCGCTTTGCCAGCGCCTCACTCTTAAATAGCCCCACATCGGCCGCGGTAAAACTCTGCCGGTTCAGGTTGCGTTCCTCGACCCTGTCCATATCAATGAGTATCAGGTGTATATTGGGCGGGAGCATCCTGGCAAGTCCGTCGGCGGCAAACCCACCGGTGCCGCCGCAGCCTACGACGATAATTGCCGGGATGCGCGAGGAGTTTGACACCTCGAATTTGTCATTCCACGCTAAGGCAATCCTATACAAAGATATCCTCCTTTTTAAGAG
>CAISEG010000044.1 GCA_903884265.1 uncultured Anaerolineales bacterium
AAACTCCAACACCGGAGATATGCAGACTTTGTTGACCACCCTGGCTCCTTATCTCACCAATCCACTAGTTATCTTAGTTATCCTGGTCTTTGCAGCGGTCCTTGCCCCGCTGATCGAGGAAGCCATCAAACCGGCGGTAATTTGGTTCCTGGGTAAACACCTGCATTCCCCCGCAGAGGGATTCGTTTTAGGTGCATTGTGCGGGGCCGGATTTGCCATGATGGAAGGTCTCCTGGCTGCCAGCAGCGCAACTCAGATGTGGGGCTTTGGCTTAGCTGGGCGCGCCGTGTCATCCTTGATGCATATAGCCGCTAGTGGGCTGATGGGTTGGGGTATCGCTTCTGCACAATTGGATAAACGCTACGGAAGACTCGCCCTGGCATACCTGCTCTCCGTTAGCATTCATGGCCTGTGGAATGGCTCGGCAATCCTGACTGTCTACGGCGCCCTGCGAACGGTAGGCCAGAATATGCAGGTTGATCTGCCTGGCGCGGTGTTCGTGCTTGGAGGCTTCGGAATGCTAATTCTGGAATTGGTCCTGATGCTCATTGCGTTGCCGTTGATCAACCGAAGTCTGCGTCCTTACTCAGCGCCTGGATCGACCCTTACTCAATCTGATATAATCGCCTCTTCCACAATTTCAACCCCGAGGAATAATAATGAATTGGATTCTTAGCCTAGTTCACTTTATATTGCACATTGATACTTATCTGAACGATATCATCACCCGCTATGGAGCTTGGACCTATGGTTTACTTTTCTTTGTCATCTTCATGGAGACTGGCTTCGTCGTGACCCCCTTCCTGCCCGGTGATTCACTCATCTTCGCCGCAGCAACGTTTGCTGCCCGCGGCACACTCAACCCTTGGCTCATATTCATTCTTGTGACCGTTGCCGCCATTAGCGGGGACACAGCCAATTACTGGATCGGTCACACCATCGGCGCCAAAGCTAATACCGGTGAGGTCAGGTGGATCAAGAAGGAATACATGGACCGCACACACACTTTTTTCGAAAAACACGGTGGTAAGACGATCTTCCTGGCGCGCTTTGTACCCATCATCCGCACCTTCGCACCCTTTGTCGCTGGGGTTAGTAAGATGTCATATGGTTACTTCATCACTTGGAACCTTATTGGTGGTGTCAGCTGGGTGGCTACTTTCACCCTGCTTGGTTACTTCTTCGGAAATATCCCCTTTGTCCAAAAAAACTTTGAATTGGTCATCATCGCTATCGTGCTTATCTCATTCATTCCAGCAGTGATGGAAGCGCTGAAAGCCAGGCAAGACATCAGATAACAAGAATTATAGAGTGAAAAGTAATGAGTCAAAAAGGTCTCCTGAATGAGGAGACCTTTCGTTTTATTTGTTCTGATGGCGACTGTTATGGCGTAATCCCCAAAAAGCGCGGATACCAATACCACAACACGTCCGCTGCCGGTTTGCCGCGGACAGAAGCCGAGGCGTCCTGCAACACCACCGGAGGATAATAACCCCGGCTGACGAAGCCACCCACCCAGGTGCGCTCGTTGACAGCCATCAACAACCCCTGGTAAACATCCTCCTGCGCTTGTAGATTGACCGGTATTTGGGTGTTGCCTGGAAGGAATAATGCACTTGCAGGTAACGAAGCACTGGCGGAGTTATCAGTAGATGGGTAAGCAATTGCAAGGAAAACCGGTTTTTGAAGCGTAGCCTGGAAAGGTTGGATATCTGTATCCAGCAATTGCCCGGCTGCGGAATGGATCTGGTCAGCACTGGAACCGCTCAGTGGAGCGTACCAGAGTAGATAAACACCGTCCAGGTTCCTGGCAAAATCCGGGGTCGAATGCAATCCTCCGGGATAGGACACTGCCCAGTACACACTTCCGCTGAAGCGAGTGCGCACATCGTTCATGATCGCCTGCCAGCGCGCCTCAGCATCTGCAGGAACACCTGAAGCGCTCCCGTTGATCTGGCCTCCAGGTAAGGCCGGGGTCACCCAGTCACCCCCCAAGATAAGTGCCTGCGCACCGGATTTCGATGCAAGGTCGGCATGGTAAGCTGCGAAAGCCGCATACCGGTCGAACCAGGTGTTCCACCAGGCTGCGTCACGCGGGGCGGAATTCCACCATGCCGTCAGATCGGTAGTCAAATTTACCGCCGGGAAAAGCGCCACGTTCAGGTTGGCGGCTCGCGCACGACTGACAGTATCAAGCGTATCAGCCCAAAGTGGGTCCACACCTGGTTTGGGGGAAAAGACGAAGGGTGCAGTCTGGTCAACGCTCCAGGAAGGGTCAAGCACAAGCCAATTGGCGTAGAGTCCCTGCACGTTCTGGATGGCCAGAGGCGTCCAGGCTTGCCAGGTTGGAGCATAATCAGGTTGGAACTCCACACCCGCCATGAATCCCTGCCGCGCTGTCGCCGGTATCCCTACCAGCGAGGCAGGTCCGTTATCCTTCAACCAGACCCAACCAGTAACGGTGTCTTGAAGGTCCTGCGGAACTAGGCTGGTGGAAACCAGGCGTCCGAGCTGACCCGCAGATGTTTGCCCATCGTCGGCAATACCGCATTGATCATTGCGGCAATAACGATACTCAAAATCGCCAAGCATATTGAGAGGACTGTAAAGCTCGTAGACCCAGCGGTTGTCTCCGAGCGACCACATCGGAATGGGCTCAGTCCAGCCATAGGGGTTGAATTGGATCGAGACGATGTCCGATGCAGGGGTATATGCGGGAACGGTAACTTCGAACAGAATGGGCGCTGATGATCCCGCCTGCCAGGTCTGGACGGTATCCTGAACCTGAACGGGGGTCGACGAAGCCGGTACGATCAATTGCCGGAGGATAAAAGCTTCATCCGCGTTGTGTTCGGCATTCCAGAAGCCATCACCGAGAGTATATTTATAGCGGATATCAGCACCGACGGGGAGCATCAGCGAGAGCGTGGAACGGCCGTCCTGCATTTGAGACAAAACCGGCATCCTGGTGGCGACAGTACTCATACCGCCATCCAGGTCGCCAAAGGTATTACCCAACTGGTACAGGTTTCCAGCCAGACGGATGGGGGCATTTTGAATCGTATTAGCGGGTACTGATAGCGTGAAGACAACATTGACCATCTGGGCAGGAGCCAGTGAGATCGCCACCGGGGTTCGTTGTCCCACTTCCACCCGGGCTCCCTGCTGAAAGGTCTGGTAAGCGCCATCAATGGCATAAGCTACGAGATTATGAGTTCCGACAGGAAGGCTTTCAAAAACGAACGAACCCGTCGAGTCGGTCAACACCTGCTGACCACCTGCGGTGATAAGGATATTCGGGATGGGGGTACTGGTGGTGGAATCCACCACCTGGCCGGTCAGCCGCCCGGAGGGGCTGGAGAAAAGACTGTCGCTCCAAGAAGAAACCACGTCCTCCACTGAACCCGGTCCGGTGACATCATACATGCGGTAGCGTACAGGTTTGTCAAACGAGTCATCTTCCAAATAAGGGATCGTACCCTGGCGGATGTAGCGGTATTTGACGATGCTATTCATGGCAAAAGGAATGGCGACGGTGTAATGCAATGTGTCCATACCCTGCATGGCATAGGTGACCGAGTTGAGTCCCAAGCCTGTGACCTCGTCTACAACTGACAGGTAGAGCGTCTCGCCAGCCAGTAATGGCGAGGGCAGGGACACGCGGAACGTAACCGCCGCGGATGGTTGGGTTGTGGCAGTGGAGCCCGTTGGTTGGGAAGGCAAGGCGGTCGGTGAATTAAGTCCAGGGATATTTACTAATGAGAAGGAACAGCCATTAAGTAACAGGACAAGTCCACTCACCAGGGATAACAGTCTGTAAGTGGAAAGTTGAACAGGTTTCATACGCATACCCCTCCTTTCGGCGCTTGCGGGTTGGAAGAATGAGAAGGTTATTCACTTGTATTTTACAAGGGAAGAGGGGGAATTGATAGAGGTGGAATGCCAATTAACCATTTACGCGTCCGGCTTCCGGGGTTGCAAGAATTGCACAACCTCGTTTTCGTGTTCGGCCAGACTACCCAGTACACCATTGACGAAACGCGGGGCACTATCAGAACCAAATGCTTTGGCCAACTCAACCGCTTCGTTAATTGCCACCTTGACTGGTGTATCGCGCTGAGCAGCAAATTCCCAGGTGGCGATACGTAGGATATTCCGGTCGATGGCCGCGATTTGGTCCAGCGGCCATTCAGGAGCGTAGCGGGCGATCACCTGATCCAATTGTTCACGAAGCGGTAGAACGCCAAAAATAATCTGGCGGATAAACTCCGCCAGTTCGTCTGGAAATGGTTCCTCCTCCAGACGGTCGTGGATGACCTGCACTGGTGGATGGCCAACCATGTCAACTTCATAAAGTGCTTGCAGAGCAGTGCCGCGCGCTCTGGTACGTGCTTTCATAAAGAGTTATGCCTCGGTCTCGTAATCAATATCCTCAATGTGAATATTGACATGCCCAACTTCCAGCCCTGTTATTTCAGCAATGGCACGCGCCACCTTGTGCTGAATAATTCGACTAATTTCCCGGATGTTCAAGTCGCTATTCAAAACCAGGTAGAGGTCCACAAAGGCGTTACTATCTTCAACTACGATTCGGACGCCATCATTGCCACGCCCAAACAAGCTGTTCACACCGCCTTTGATGGGTGCCATACGCCTGACGCCTTCAACTTCCAAAGCCGCCATTCGGGCAATGGTCAACAATACATCTGGGGTGAGGGTGGTCTTTCCGGCAGAACGATAATCAGTCATCGTACCTCCTCAAAGCTTGGCAAATTATATCACCTGTAATAACACCTTACTTTCGTTTCCGTGACAGGCCCAATCCCACTGCAAGCCCTCCAACGATATCTAATACCCCGGTAAACAGGAAAGCATCCTCCCAGAACGGCATTGGGAAAAGGCGGATTAGTGTATCGGAGTACA
>CAISEG010000045.1 GCA_903884265.1 uncultured Anaerolineales bacterium
TCAGATAGAAGAACTGACCCCGACCGAGTTTTCCCTGCTGGCTGAGATGGCCCGCTATCCGGGACGTGTGTTTACCCGCGCCCAATTACTGGATGCCGTGCATGGCGTGGCCTTTGAATCTTATGAACGCGCCATCGACGCGCACGTCAAGAACATCCGCCATAAGATCGAGCCGAATCCGCCCGAACCACGCTACCTTCTGACGGTTTACGGCGTGGGCTACAAATTTGCTGACAGATGAAAACTTTCCACTCCTTCCATTCGCCCCACCAGCGCCCGCCCTGGTGGCCGGAAAACGAACCCTGGCCACCCGTCCGCAGCATGGCCCGTTCCGCGTTCTTCCGCAGGATGGGTTGCTTTTTTGGATTGTTCAACCTGATCGGCTTGGTAGCCCTGGGGGGGATTATTATCTTGGTGGCCCGCTGGCTGGGACTGATAAGCTTCCCGATCAACCCCGGTTACCGGCTGGTCCCTATCGGATTAGGTGTCATCCTATTTATCGTACTGGTACTGGTGCTGGGGGGAGTGGCTTTGCGGCGGATGGTGGCCCCGCTGGACGACCTGCTTAAAGCCGCCGACCGGGTTGGGCAGGGGGATTACTCCACACGAGTTCCTGAGAAAGGCCCGCGCGAACTGCGTTCGTTGGCACACGCTTTTAACAATATGGCTGCCCGCCTGCGTATCACCGACGAACAACGCCGGGAACTGCTGGCCGACGTGACCCACGAACTGCGGACCCCGCTGACAGTTGTGCAGGGCAACCTTGAAGGCATGTTGGACGGTGTCTACCCGGCTGATGAAGCCAACCTGCGCTCGCTGTTGGATGAGATGAATATCCTGGCACGCCTGGTGGAAGACCTACGGACGCTGGCATTGGCAGAGAGCGGGGCGCTCCAATTAAAAAAAGAGCCGACTGACCTTGGCATGCTGGTACGGGATACGGCAGCGGCCTTTCTCACCCAGGCGAATGAAGCGCGCGTCTCTTTGAACGTAGAACCTGCAAACGACCTGCCCTGGCTGGAGATGGATCCCGGGCGCATCCGCCAGGTGCTCTCGAACCTGCTGGCGAATGCCCTGCGTTATACCCCTGCGGGCGGGACGATCTCCGTCCGCTACTGGCAGACTGAAAAACGAGCCCTGTTCGAAGTGCAGGACAGTGGTCCCGGCATCTCGGCCGAGGAACTGCCACATGTCTTCGAACGCTTTTACAAATCGACCGACTCAGGCGGCATGGGGCTGGGGCTGGCAATCGCCAGGCATTTGGTGGAAGCCCACTCCGGGACCATCATCGCCGAAAGCGAACCTGGTCAAGGTACAACCATGCGGATCGATCTACCACTGGGAGAGTAAAAAAACAGAAACTTCCGGGATTAATCCCGGAAGTTTCTGTTGTGATGATATTTGGCGTTATCACCAGATTGATGTAAAAAAGGGGGACACATGTCCGTCCTTTTGTTTTACCAATGCCAGGTCGTGCCGTCCTTGCTGTCTTCGATGCCTAAACCCAGTTCCTTGAGCCGATCACGGATGAGGTCGGAAAGTACCCAGTTCTTCTGCTTGCGCGCCTCGTTGCGCACTTCCACCAGCAGAGCAATGAATTTGTCGGCGTCACCGCTGGAGGTTTTCTTTTCGCGCAGGCGCAGGCCGAGCACACCCGTTAGTGTGCAAAGAGTGTCCTGGGCGGGTTTGAGTTCAGACCCAGTGGCACCCGCGTCCCGAGCCGTGTTGATGGTGCGGACCAGTTCGAACAGGGCCGCCAGCCCGCCAGATGAGTTGAAATCGTCATCCATGGCTTCGATGAAGGTCTGTTGGGCTGTTTCAGTTTGCTTATCCAGAGCGGCGCGCGAGTCCGCGGCTGCACCTGGGGCACCGGCAGGAGCCGGTTTCAGGGCGGACCGCAGCCGGTCCAGGCCGCGCTCGGCGGCATCCATGATGTCGTCCGAGTAAGAGAGCGGGGCGCGGTACGAGCCGTTCAACACCATCATCCGCAGGGCATCCGCCTCGTGGTGCAAGAGGAAATCGTCGATCGTCACCAGGTTGCCGAGCGACTTGGACATCTTTTCGCCTTGCAACTGGAGCATGCCGTTATGCATCCAGTAGCGGGCGAATTGCTTGCCGGTGAAGCATTCGGTCTGGGCAATCTCATTCTCATGGTGGGGGAAGACGAGGTCATTGCCGCCACCGTGAATGTCGATCTGCTCGCCGAGGATGTCGAGATTCATAGCCGAGCACTCGATGTGCCAGCCGGGTCGGCCTTTACCCCACGGGCTGTCCCAAGCGGGTTCGCCGGGTTTGGCGGCCTTCCAGATGGCGAAGTCCATCGGGTGTTCTTTTTCTTCTTCGATTTCGATACGGGAACCAGCCTGCATATCGTTAATTTTGCGGCCGGAGAGTTTACCATAGCCGGGGTCACGCGTGACCCGGAAATAAACGTCGCCGTTCTTGGCGGGATAGCCGAAGCCCTTGTCGATCAGGCCCTGGATCATCGCCAGAATCTTGTCCATCGTCTGGGTGGCGCGCGGGTTGACCGTTGCTGGCAGGACATTCAAATCCACGAGATGCTTGCGGAAGGCAGTAATATAAGACTCAGCCAGGGCATGCGGGTCCACACCGAGTTTGTTGGCGCGGTTTATGATCTTGTCATCCACGTCGGTGAAGTTCATCACGAAACGGACCTGGTAGCCGCGATATTCCAGGTAACGGCGCGCCACATCGAAGACAATGGCCGACATGGCATGGCCGATGTGCGCGTCGGAATAGACCGTCGGGCCGCAAACATACATCTTGACCACGCCCGGTTCGAGGGTCTGGAATTCTTCTTTTTTGCGGGTAAGAGTGTTGTAGACGCGCAGCATAATAAATTACTCTTTACCTTCGGGGCGGGCAAAAATCATCCGCCCGGCAGCGGTCTGCAAGACCTTGGTGACAGTGACGGTGATCTCCTTATTCAGATACTTGTTGCCATTTTCCACCACCACCATCGTACCGTCTTCCATATAGCCGACCCCCTGGTTTACCTCCTTGCCTTCCTGGATGACATTGACCGACATCAGTTCACCCGGCAGAACCACCGACTTGACCGCGTTGGCCAATTCGTTGATATTCAGGATGACCACACCCTGGAGTTCGGCGATCCGGTTCAGGTTGAAATCATTGGTCAGGATGGGGCATTTCATCTGCCTGGCCAGGATGACCAGTTTATCGTCCACTTCCCGGACCCCCTCCACATCCACATCGCTTATGCGGACGACCACTGCTGAGGCTTTCTGCAATTCAGCCAGCACTTCCATGCCGCGCCGCCCGCGCTGACGGCGCAGACTGTCGGGCGAGTCGGCGATGTATTGGAGTTCGTTCAACACAAAACGTGGGATCAGCAGAGTACCGGGCAGGAAGCCAGTTTTGGCGATATCGGCGACGCGCCCGTCAATGATCACGCTGGTATCCAGCAAGATGGTGCGGTTGGTTAGTGCGGTGCCAGTGTTTGCGCTTTCCTCGCGACGGGAATTGAGGCCGGCCAGGATATTGGCAATGTCGGCCTGGCGGGTAGAGAAGACAGCCACACCAAAGTATCCGAAGAGCACTACACCGATCAAGGGCAGGATTTTCCCAAACGGGGATGGCAACAAGGAGAGCGGGAAGGCCAGCAAAGCGGCGGTCAGCAGGCCCATCACCAGGCCGATCAAAGCTGAGAACAGCGTCTCGGCAGCCAGGCGGCCCAGCAGGGCGCGAAGGGCGCGGATGGGACGAGTAGTGATATTGGGTGTCAGAATCAGGCCAAAAAGAGCGCCGATCAGGGTGAAGGAAATCGTGTAAAAAAGTTGCTGATCCGGGTTGTAGGGTGTAAGCCCGTTCCCCACATAGACCCCCACGATGGAAAAGACCGCCATGCCAATGATACGAAAAATAAAGTCAGCACTCATCTAATAACTCCTCTCTAAAAAATTGAATAATAAATAAATCGATAGGATAATAGCACGCCTGACACAGCCCGTCAATTGGTGGAAAAGTCGGAAACAGGTATAATCTCCCTACTCTTTATTGGTACATACGAGGAAACATGGCTTTCGATCGCTTCGGACGCAAAATCCATTACCTGCGCATCAGTCTCACCGACCATTGCAACCTTCGCTGCATCTACTGTATGCCGGAGGAAATGACCTTCCGGCCGCCTGCTGAAATGATGCAGGATGATGAGGTGCTTATGTTGACGCGCTTGTTCGCGGGTCTGGGTTTCGATAAGATCCGCCTGACCGGGGGCGAGCCGACCACCCGCCTGCACATCGTAGATATCGTGCAAGGCATTGCCAATACACCGGACATTCAGTCGGTTTCGATGACAACCAACGGCGTGCTGCTCTCGAAGCTGGCGAAACGGCTGGCCGCGGCCGGGCTGGAACGGGTCAATATCAGCATCGACACTCTCGATCCGGCTAAGTTCAAACGGCTTACCCGCTGGGGCGATATCGAAGATGTCTGGGAAGGCATCCTGGCTGCTGAACAGGCCGGCCTGACACCGGTGAAACTCAACGCTGTGGTGGTGCGCGGCTACAACGAGGAAGATGTCGTTGACCTCGCACGCCTGACCCGCGAACATCCCTGGCAAGTACGTTTCATTGAGATGATGCCCTTCGGCGGCACCACGGAACTGCAGATCGGGCAGATGGTTACTGCACAGGAAACAATGGGACGCATCGAGCAGTCTCTCGGTCTGCTCACACCTGTTGGTGGTGGCGAATTGGACGGCGAGGCGCGAGTCTACCATATCCCGGATGCACTCGGCGACATCGGTTTCATCTCGTCGGTTAGTGCACCTTTCTGTGCGAACTGTACGCGTGCCCGCCTCACCCCGGACGGTATCCTGCGGATGTGCCTCCTGAGAGAACACGAGATCGACCTGTTGACACCCTTGCGTACTGGCGCCTCGCTGGAAGACCTGCGCAAACTGGTTTTAGAGGCCGTCTGGAACAAGCCCTGGGGACACGGGCTTGCCGGCGGGGAGATTCCGCTTAACCGCATGATGAGCGAAATCGGCGGATAGCAATCCAACCGGCCACGATTAACGTGACTGGAATTTATTACCATATTGAGGAAAACATGAGCTGGGAAAACAAGATTCTACGTATCGTTCGGGTGGTTAACGCCCAGGAGATCGGGACGCTGGGGCGCCTTCTGAGCGCGATCACTGCTGTTGGTGGCAATGTGGGCAATATTGAATTGCTCAATGAGACTTCCGTCCAGGTAGTGCGTGACATCACTATTTTTGCAGATGATGAAAAGCATCTGGAATTGATCCTGGAAGCCATCCGCAGAAATCGCGGCACCAAGTTACTGGACATTCGAGACGAGGTTTTGGCATTGCATCTAAAGGGCAAGATTGCTGTTCGATCGCGCTATCCGATCGATTCCATCGCAACCCTGCAGAAGGTATATACTCCAGGCGTGGCGGAAGTCTGCTTGAAGATCGCCAAGGATCCAAAACTAGCGCATACCTATACTTCGACCTGCCACCTAGTGGCTATTGTGACCGACGGGACGGCTGTGCTTGGCCTGGGCGATATTGGACCTTTGGCCGGGATGCCTGTCATGGAAGGTAAGGCCATGTTGATGGAAACCCTGGTGGGTCTTTCGGGTGTACCCATCCTGGTGAATACCAAGGATCCTGATGAGATCATCAAGATTGTCGCTGCCATTGCTCCCACCTTTGCGGCGATCCAGTTGGAAGATATATCCGCCCCACGTTGTTTCAGGATCGAGGAAGAACTCCAGAAACAGCTTGATATCCCAGTCATGCACGACGATCAGCACGGGACTGCAGTGGTCTCCACTGCAGTCCTGACCGTAGCCTGCCGGAAGCTCAAGAGAGATTTGAGCAAGGCAGTCATTGGTCAAATTGGTCTGGGTGCGGCCGGAAATGCCATTGCCAAAATGGTCATGCGCATCACCGGAAATCCGGTCTGGGGCGCAGACTTAAACAAGGAAGCCCTGGCTCGTCACGTTGCCAATGGTGGTAAAGGCTCAAATCTGAAAGACATCATGGCCAACTGCGACATTGTTGTGTCCACCACCGGCGCACAAGGCCTGATCAAGCCTGAAATGGTGCGCAAGGGCCAAATCATCCTGGCCCTTTCCAACCCGTATCCGGAAATTGAGCCTGATGTGGCTTATAAAAACGGTGCGGCCTTCGCTGCGGACGGGAAGTTGGTCAACAACGTGCTGGGCTTTCCGGGAATTTTTCGCGGTGCTGTGGATACATGGTCGCCGCGAATCTCCGACGAGATGCTGTTGGCCGCTTCGGAAGCGATCGCCAGCTATACAAAAGACGATCAACTGGTCCCAAATCCGCTTGACCGGAAGCTTCACCAGGCAGTTGCCCATGCTGTCGCTTTGAAAGCAATCGAGCAGGGGCTGGCGCGGGCTGATTACGTGCCATATATTCACGAATAAACAAGCCTGACAAGCGAAAAAACCCCCGCAGTTTTTTGCGGGGGTTTTTGATGTTACTTATGTTTTGCCACAAGTTCTTTCAGCACAGTTCCCAAGCGCGTCACGCCTTCCCGAATTTTATCCGGGTTGGAATAAGAGAAATTGATGCGCATAGTATTTAACCCACCGCCATTCGGGTGGAAGGATGCGCCAGGAACGAAGGCTACTTTTCGTTCGATGGCAATCTTTAACACATCAGCTGCGTCCATCCATTCCGGCAGGATGCCCCATAGGAACATGCCACCCTGGGGTTTGGTCCAGCTACATTCGGATGGAAAGAGTTCCTCCATGGCCTCCATCATCACATCGCGGCGTTCTTTGTAAACTTTCACGATGAATTTAACATGCTCATCTAGGAAACCGCCCTTGGCAACCTCAAAAGCCACCATCTGGTTGAATGCGGCAGTATTCAAGTCGGCGGCCTGTTTCGTCTGGACCAGTTTGCGGATGACCTGCTCCGGCGCGATCACCCATGCCAAGCGGATGCCGGGGGCAAGCAGTTTGGAGAAGGTGCTCAGGTAAATGACGTTCCCGGTATAACAGCCATCGTCGCCGCGATACTGGCTATCCAGTGAGACCAGTGAGGGTAAATGTTCACCCTCGAAACGCAATTGTCCGTAGGGATCATCTTCAACGATCGGGACACCATACCGGTCAGCCAGTTCGACCAATTGCTTGCGGCGTTCCAGGCTGAGGGTGGTACCGCCCGGGTTCTGGAAGTTCGGGAGGACGTAGATGAATTTCGGCCCGATACGTAATGCTTTTTCCAGTTCAGAGGTCACCATGCCATTTTCATCCGAGGGCACAGAGATGTACTGGGCTCCGTAAGCATTCCAGGCTTGTAGTGCGCCCAGGTAAGTGGGCGATTCGACCACGATGTGGTCACCCTGGTTAATGAAGACCCGTCCGAGAAAATCCAGGGCTTGTTGAGAGCCGGAGGTAATCAGGATGTTATCCGGCGTGATTTTTACAGAGTAACGCCCGGTGTGGCGGGCGATCATTTCCCTTAGAGGACGATAACCCTCGGTGGTGCTGTATTGCAGAGATTGCGGACCCTCGTGCTCGAGTACATAATTGCATGCTTCCTGGAATTGTTTGATGGGGAAAACTTCCGGGGCAGGCAAACCTCCCCCAAAAGAGATGATATCCGGTTGTTCGGTCAGTTTGAGCAATTCACGGATCACCGAACTTCCCATTCGCTGTGTCCGGTTCGCGTAACGATATTCCCAGGGTGTCTGCATTCTTACTCCTTCGTTAGGATATGTTCAGCGATAAAAAAACCTGGCAGGTACGATTCACCTGTCAGGCTGTGCTGACTTTGTAATGTCAAGCAACACGAATATAAGTTGGATTCGAAGCATGGGGATACAATATTACCGTGTTTTTTTCATCTTTGCAACCCTCTTCTGCGGGGTTTTTAAGTCTGGCTTTCAACCTGCCCCAACCCACCCTGTAGACTGCGCAATGCACCCGAAGGGTGAGGGGTTAATGGGAGTGGTGTTACAAAACGTCGACTATGAGATAAATGTGGAGATCCTCGAAGAACCATTCCGTCAGGGTTTTGGCTCGTGCTACAATGAACTTTGGAGGATGAAATGAAACGTTTCCGAATCCTTTCTTTTACCTTGGGCCTGTTTGCCATAGCCCTGCCCGCAGTAAACTTCCTTGGATGCAGTCCGGCTATTACCACAGCGACCTCATCGCCGACTCCTGATATTCTCTGCGGGAATGGATTCTGCGATAACAGTGAGACCTTTCTCTCCTGTCCCCTCGATTGCCCAGTAGCGGGGTTTAGCGGACAAATCCAGACCACCTACATCAATTCGGAAGGAGTGGGAGACATTGCCGTGATGGTTGCCGCCCCAAAGGTGGCGCGTTATCCAGAGGGGGCGGGAGTGGTGGTGGTTGCCTCGCCAATCTTCAGTGGAGCAGGAGGATTCATCACCGATCCGGACCTCACCTCGCTTGGCCTGGTCCAGATCAGTTACCTGTGGCCCGGTCAAACGGATGCTGCAACGGGCACACAGAGCGGTGGCACATTTGACTCGGGCGGTGTGCTGTCCACTCAGGTACTGCGGGACGTGATCCGCTTTGCTTCGGGCGTCATCGCCGATAATAATGGGCGGTACCTACCGGATCTCCTTCAGGTCAAGCCACTGACCAGAGAGGTGGGTGTGTACGCCTTCGCAGACGCGGGCATTGCAGTCATCAACGTTTTTTCCCAGTATGGTGACCTGTTACCGGGAGTGCAGTATTTCATCGGGCGGGAAAACCCAACGCTGGATACGCTTGCGTGCCTGGAGGCTGGCTATTTGGACGACACCGGAATGCCGGTTTACAATCCATTCTATACCTACCCGGGCAGTTTCACTTCAGCAGAGATCAAGCTGACCTATACCAATATTCTGTGGGATGCGGCTTACACAGATCCACACACCGGTGCAGTCGGCCGCGCGTACCTCGACCTGGACGGCAGCCGTACCGTCACTTCCAATGATTATGTCTTGAGCTGGCGCGTCCCAATGATACTGGGGAAACGCACCTATTCGGTTGCGCTTACCCAGGCTCTGCTGGACAACGGTGCTCTCACTCTTTCCACTTGGCCGGCTGATCTCGCCACACCTGAGGAGGCAGCCCGCGACTGGCCATCCCGTGAAAGCACGGGTCGCTATGCTGACCTGCGCAATTTGATGCCCGATTTGAAAGTGATTCTGGTCTTTGCGCAAGTGGATCACATCCAGGTGGCGCAGGATAAGCCAGCCATTCACCAGGCATTCCAGGGCTTTCGTTTCGAAGGAGGATTGTGGGTGCGCTTGAACCCGGACCGGGCTTACGTCCAGTTTGTGTTGCCGACTGCCGGGCAGGATTTCCCGGATAACCCGGCCAATACCCAGCCGGATGACTGGATGCAGATTGGACCGTATGCCTATCCCGGACAGGATACTGCAGCACGGCTGGTGCCGCTGGCTGCAGCGGCTGAGATGGCTGACCGGACCCATTTTGGCCGTTGGGACGAAAACCTCGGCCAGACGTTGTACATATATTTCCCGCCTACCACCCAGCCGTAATAAATATTACTTCCAGCCAAATTCTTCAAACGGGATGCCGGTCTGGAAATTTCCGATTGCCTGCCTGATGTAAGGGATGGTGTTCTCCGGTAAGGCATTGAGGTCGGTCCAGAGTAGTTGGTCGCATTTCTCCGCTTCGGCATTGAACGGTTCCCCTATCCAGTTTTGGACCTGCATGAAAAAGTCCACCCGCTCGTCGTCTTCGCATCGGTGGAACACTCCGGCGAAGACCATATCCATCGGGTCAATCTGTACCCCGATCTCCTCGCGCGCTTCCCGTACCCCTGCTATGCGTACCGTTTCCTCCCCGTCCAAGTGCCCGGCCGGGACGCTGTAATACCCGTCCATGTAGCCGGTCTGGAAGCGCCGAAGAAGCAGGATCTGGTTGCCGCGGAAGAAGAAGAGATGAATGGTGACGGGGAATTTTGCACGCATGGAAGGTCTTTCTACAAAGCCCGGCAGGTCAAGCCATTAGTTTAACACTTCTTGAGGATTGTTTACAACTGAAAATAATATCCCCAACAGCCCAGTTCTTTTCCATAACGATGGAATTCCGAAAGAATCAAAACGGCGCACCGGATCCTTACAGGGATGTAGTGCGCCGGGGAATCCTAAGCCGGGTTTACTTAGTTCTTCCACCAGCAAATTTCTGGCGCATGTTCCGGTTCGGAGCGGGGTGCGGAGTCTGTCGGTTGGCGGGTTTTCCTTTCGGAGATGAGACCACTGCATTGCGGCGCGGTCCGCGTTGTGCGGAGGCTGGGCGATCCGGAGCAGGGGTAGTGTAATTGAATCCGTCCAGGGTCTGCTGAGGCAGGGGTTTACCCATGATCTTTTCCAGGGAGCGCACCATGTCTTTATCGTCTGGTGTAACCAGGGTGAAGGCATCGCCGGTGTGCTCAGCGCGGCCTGTGCGACCGATGCGATGGATGTAATCGTCGGCAGTGGCGGGCATATCGTAGTTGATCACGTGTGAAATGCCTTCCACGTCCAGACCGCGGGCGGCGATGTCCGTGGCAACCATCACCTGGAAATGGCCACTCTTAAAACCGGCCAAAGCAGACTGGCGCTGGCCCTGTGAGCGATCGCTGTGCAGGCTGGTGGCACGGAACCCAGCCAGCCCGACCTGGTGGGATAGTTTTTCTGCGCGGTGTTTGGTGCGAGTGAAAATTAACACCGAGTTGGTGTCGGTACGCTTAAGTAATGCCAGCAGGAGAGTAGTCTTCAGGTGTTGCGGTACAGGGTAGAGAGCGTGCGTCACCGTATGTGCCGGGCGACTGAGACCGACAGCAATCCGTTGGGGGTTTGACAGAGTTTGATTGGCCAGGCCTTCGATTTCCGCTGGAAAAGTGGCTGAAAAGAGCATGGTCTGCCGTTTGGCGGGGAGGTGTTTAAGGATGCGTTTCACATCGGGCAGGAAACCCATATCGAGCATTCGGTCAGCCTCGTCGAGCACCAGAATTTCCACACCCTGAAGCCTGGCATTACCCTGGTTGAGGTGATCCAGCAGGCGGCCAGGGCAGGCCACCAGGATCTCAACACCATCGCGCAAGGCGCGTACCTGAGGTGCAGGACCTACGCCGCCATAGATGGTTGCGCTGCGGATGTTAGTACCCGTTCCGAGGTCACGGATGGATTCGTGGATCTGCTCAGCAAGTTCGCGCGTGGGGGTGACGATCAGCGCCCGGGTCCTGTTGCGCGGACCGGTCAATAGTTTTTGCAAAATAGGCAGGACAAATACGGCTGTTTTTCCGGTACCAGTCTGGGCGGTGGCGATCAGGTCTTTCCCGGCCAAGGCCGCGGGCAGGGCAGCAGTTTGGATAGGTGTTGCCTCGGTATAGCCGAGACGGTTGATTCCCGCTTGCAGGCGCGAATCAAGGTTGAATTGGTTAAAGCTCACTATATTCCTTTTCTTCAGAAGTCCGGGGGTGTTGGAGGGGTCGAGCGGTGCTCAAACAAACAACAGCAGCGACTGCTGAACTAATGCGATTATATATTACAGGGTAATCGAGGAAGGCAGGGTTGTCAAGGGAAGGAAGATTCCCCCCTTTTTTGAAAAGTGGAATTTGTCATCTTAAAAAGGGCCATTATTATAAAGAAACCCCCTTCAAGCACGTTTTCCTGGAGGGGGATTGAGATAACAAGGATATTCACTTCCCGGCTAGGGACCGGGAACCTGGTTACATCAAGGTTTCCAAGTAAAATCGTCACCACCCACGCCCACCAGCATATCACCGCGTTTTACGAAATCTTTGCTGACATCCTTGAGTAGCACGCCTATGTCATCGCCCACTCCAGCTTGGTTCAATGTTTTGAAGAGCATTTCCAAACCGGAGACAACGGCCCGTTTGGTACTGCCTGGTCCCTGGATATCCACCTTGTCGCCGGTACTTATCGTGCCTTGCTCGATACGCCCGACTGCGACGGTGCCTCGGCTGGCGATGAAGAATACATCTTCGACTTTCATGCGGAATAAGGGGTCATTCGCCATAATCACTCTCCTTTCTTATCTTCATCTTCCTTTTACGTGGTTACAGATTCAGATTCTTGGCTTGATCAGGTTTAGCTCCGTGAAGCCCACCGCTCCATGCCAGAAGAAGTCCCAACCCGCCGATCAGGATATCGCGGCCGCGCATGACCAGGGTCAGGCTCAGTGCAGCCGCAGGGGTGAAGCCAAACTTGCCAAGGGTGAAGACCTGACTGGCCTCCAATGCGCCCAGTCCACCGGGAAGCGGCATCAAGAGGGAGATCCAACCCATCATCCAGCCGGCGGTCATTTTCCAGAACGTCAGATGGATGTTGAGGAAGGATGTCATCAGGGCATAATCAAGGAGCATTCCCGCCCCGGCCAATATGGAGAATCCGATCGCGGCCAAAAGGCGGCCAGGGTGACGCTGGCAGAACCTGCCAGCTAATTTTTCAGCGACGCGCAAAAAACGAACCGGTTTGGAATTCTTTTTTATCAATGGGAGGCGGTGCAATAGACCGCCCAAGGGGTAGCGGCGGTTGTAAAGCAGGATCAAATGGACGGGCGGCCAAAAAATCAGGAAGGCCAGCAGGACCAGGTCCCCTGAAAACTGCAAACCATTTTCTGCCAGGACTCCAACCCGGAGAATGGCTGTCAAGCCTATAGCCAGCATGAGAAAGTCAACCAGGAATTCGAGCAGTTTATCCATCAGGACGGTAGCTGTTGCGTGGGTATATGTCAGGTGGTATCTTCTTTGAAGGGCTAATATCTGCAATGGTTCCCCGCCGACCTGCGGTCCGAGGGTGAAATAACTGACCCCGAAAACTGATACGCGCACGCCCAGCAGCGGAAAATAGGGAACCTGTTTGTTTTCGGCGCGCACAATCGTCCACCAGCGCAGCGTGGCAATTATGTAGAAGAACGCGTTGAGAGAAAGGATGACAGCGATCTGCCACAACTGCAATTGACGGATGGCTACCCAGATCTCAACCAGCGGGGCTTTGCGGAGCGCCCACCACAGGAGCAAGGCGAGCAGCACGAGCACGGCCATCCGAATCAGCCATTTCCTGGCATTCCTCATGGACTAGGATATCCTTTACCTATAAAAGGAATCGACCTTAACTTCTTCCATGCTGGGAAGAACGCCGATGTTTATGCGTATAGCCATGTAATTATCAAGATGCATGAGTATTACTCCGGCAATATCCTGTAATGGATTTCAGGGGATCTGCGGTCCACAACCCGCTCGGCGGCTAGTGCCAGGCGCAGGAGAGTCGCTTCCTGCCAGGCGCGGCCGATGGCTTGCATCCCGAGGGGAAGATTGGCCTCGTTATAGCCGACCGGGAAGGATATGGCCGGAAACCCGGTCAAGTTGGCTGGCGTGGCGAATCGCATGATCTCGATCAAGGTCGAGAGGTCTGATTCACCGTCCGGCAGGGCTGCCTTGGGAATGAGAGGCGCGGGCAGGGCTGTGGAAGGTGTAAGGATCACATCGACATGTTCGAATGCTTTTACAAAATTGGCAATCAAACGGGTGCGCACCTGCTGGGACTGGACGAAATCCATGGCGGTGAAGGCGCGCGCCAATGCCAGATTCATGCGTACGTCCGCGCCGTACTCACGGTGGTGCCCGGCATAGTAGCGTTCAAGTGAGGTTGACATTTCTCCAACGATCGTAATAGTATGTGCAATGCGCCCAGCTTCCAGATCCGGGATGACGATTTCACGCAATTCAGCGCCCATGCTCTCGAATTTTTGAAGCATGGCTTCACAGGCTGAGACTATGTCAGCGGTGGCGTGCCGGAACCAGGGCCAGTAGACACCCAACTTCAAACCGCTCAGGTCAATCTGGTCCCAGCCGGCCAAGGTGAGTGTGGGTTGGCGCAATGAATTCGGATCCCTGGGATCCGGGCCGGCCATGACGGCGTATGCCAGAGCTGCATCTGTGGCGGTGGCTGCCAGGGGCCCCAAGTGAGCCACGCTCCAGCATAACGGCGCTGCGCCTAGCTCGCTCACACGCCCAAAAGTAGGTTTGAGCCCAACAACACCGCAAAAGGAGGCTGGAATGCGGATCGAACCGCCGCCATCCGCGCCGATCGCAGCCGGGCAAAGACCCGCAGCTACGGCCGCGCCCGGGCCACTTGAACTACCCCCGGTGAAGTGGTCGGGAGCATAGGGGTTGCGCGGCGTACCATGATGGGGGTTCAAGCCGGTTACACCGATACCGATCTCGTGCATATTGGCTTTTCCTATCA
>CAISEG010000046.1 GCA_903884265.1 uncultured Anaerolineales bacterium
GGGATGGAGGTTGTGAACAATTCCATCCGCCGGCTGATGTTGAGAGAGGCGAAACCGTTCCAGAAAGGGAAATAAGCCGCGACGACGATCAACAAAGCTGCCAGCGCTGTCCTGGCAAGGAACGCTAGGCGGAGGCGGCGTGTTTCCATCCCGTGATAGCCCACCAGCAGCGCAGCAGGGATCAACAAGAACGGGATGAATTTCACCAGAGTACCTGCTACCAGGGACAGGGTTGCCCAGGTATAATGCTTTTGGCTGATCAGAACGGCTGCCAATAAAACCCAGAAAGCCATGACGAAATCGTTATGGCCATTTCCCCAGGTTTCATAGAGCACAACAGGGTTCCAGCCCAAGAGCAGCGCAGCGGGTAAAGCCTGGTCCGGTGCTTTCCGGCGCAGGAACGCCACGAGGACCGCCACTCCGGCAAGATGGAAAATGCCCGGCAATACCTTGAATGCGAGCACATTCATGCGGATATCGTCCCCGGTCAGGCGGGCGGTCAGCCCGGCAAGGAACTCCCAAAGTGGTCCATAAGCCGAAGGCGAGGATTTCCACGGCGTGTAGACGAAGAACGGGTCCCGGGGGAAATCCGCGATCACCTGCCTGAAAGGGTTGCCTCCATATACCCCCGTGATCCGGCCGTGGAAAATATTATCGTAAATATCCAGGGCGTCAAAGGGGGCCATGAACAAGAGCACAAGGATGAAGGCCAACGTGCCACCGATGACGATGATCCAGGCTGACCTGCTTTTTGTTCGGGAGGCGGCACGCATGCCCACAATGTAGAACAGAGCCAGGCCAATGAATGCAAGGACCATCCGCAGATAAGCCAGGTTGCCGGCGTCGTGCAACAGGTGTCCATCCAGGAAAACGCGCTCATAAAGCTTCAGCAGGTTGGCGGGTAGGGTGAAGGCCAGGATGTAAATAGCCAGGCTGCCTGCAAAAGCGACCGCCAATTGAATTGTCGCTTGATCAAAGCCGGGTTTATAGGAAAGACGAATCTTTTCCATGTCCGAATCGGCGTTCATGCGCAAAATTGCTGGCATCCAGGTTCAAAAAAAAGATAAAGTTGACTATATTAAGCCTGACGGATATTTGCGTTGAGATTGTAGCCGCGTTCTCCAAAAGGTTGAAGTTTCTCCAACCAGATTTGCTCCAGCAAGGTCAATTCGTCCTTCAGGTTATAGTTCGGATCGTCCTTGACCTTAACAACTTCCAGGATCTCGAAGACAAATTTATCGGGGCCAAATTCATTCCAGTCTGTCTGCAGGGCTTTATTGGTATGCGATCCGATCTTGAGCATGAACTCGTGGCTGTTCAACGGCCCTTCCAGGTTCAGGCTGCTGCCGAGCAGGACCTTGCCGTTGACTATGTTCTTCACCTGGAAGACTCCAGCCGGTTTCACCCGTTCCTTAAATTCTCTTTGGATCTCTTTTCTTGACCTCATTTCATTCTCCATGATATTTTTGGGCAGCCAACCAAAAAACAAGCGCCCGTCACTTACCATTCTATCAGGCCAGGCTGATGAATAAGACCAACAGGCTGGTTGTGGTTTTAATGGTTTTCTTTGTTCTCCTGCGCGGTAACAGGCGTGCACCGTGGTCTTTCAAGCGGACGGCACGTTTTTTATGGTTTTCACGCCACCCAAGGGATGGACTTAATGGTTGTTGCTTCGTCCCCTTCCGGCTATTGGTAAGCCTCTTCCTCGATTATCGCACAATTACTGGCAATCCGGCGGCTTCCACAAACAACTTTTCCGATCTACTGTTCTGGCCCAGGCGTTCGACCAGCGGCGCGCCTTTTATCGCATGAATTGTGCAATCATACAAAACTGTTCCCTAGGCAACTTCAGGGAACCAATCCATTCCACAACAAAAGCGTGGAAAGAAAATAGAAAACAAATAAAATCAGATTGTCGTACGAGTCATTGACGACCTCTTTCAGGCGCCCCTTCAATATCCGGGTGATAGGTGTTTTAAGCAGATAGAGCACCACCGGTAGGAATATCACCATCCATCTTGGATACATGGAGTGCCCGGTGATGATCGCATAGAGCATCATCACACTGGAGACTGCCACCGGGATATAGGTGATGAATGTCAACCTTTGGAAGAAGGCATTCCCCAATTTTCCACCCGCTTCCACATCGGATCCAAGGCGGGCGGCTACCTGGGCCCCAGCGGCGATGGCAAAGTAGCCAGTATGCGATATGCCATAGCAGACCATCACGGCAGCAATGGCAAAGAAGAATATGGAGGCGAACACCTCCCCAGCCGGCCGAAAAGCGATGTACAGATGCA
>CAISEG010000047.1 GCA_903884265.1 uncultured Anaerolineales bacterium
ACAGGGGCTTTCCTTATGCTCCTTTACCAACACATCCGGAACGGAGGTCTAGCACTAGAGGCTCATCTCAGCCGTGGTGACCTGCCCTGGCTGGGAGGGGCGCTGCTGGCTGGAGGTGTTGGCGCGCCGATCCTGCTGCTCCTGGGTCTGCAGCGGACACCCGCATCCACTGCTTCGCTCCTGCTCAATTTCGAGGGTGTTGCCACAACTTTAATCGCGATATCTTTTTTCAAGGAATCCATCGACCGCCGGATCGCCTGGGCAATCGGGTTGGTGACGCTGGCAAGCATCCTGCTCACCTGGACAGGCGGCAACTGGGGATTTTCCCTTGGGGCGTTGGGGATCGCCGCCGCTTGTTTTCTTTGGGGATTGGACAATAATTTTACCCGTCACATCTCTGCCAAGAACCCGCTCATGATCGTCACCATCAAAGGCCTGGGAGCAGGGACGTTTTCACTGGTTCTTTGCTTACTCATCAAACAACAACTACCTACTTTGAATATTGTCCTGCTGGCGATGCTGCTGGGATCCATCAGTTACGGGGTCAGTATCCAGTTATTCATCGTTGCCATGCGTGCCATGGGGGCGACCCGCACCAGCACCTTGTTTGGGATAGCACCTTTCGTCGGTGTCATCCTTGCCATCCTCCTACTGAAAGAAATGCCACAGGCCATATTCTGGGCAGCGCTGCCGGTCATGCTAGTAGGAACCTGGTTGATGCTGACTGAAAACCATGCACATACTCACATCCACGAGGAAATGGTACACAACCATCGGCATTCACATCCCGACGAGCATCATGATCATGCCGGTCAGGAGGATATCCCACTTGTGAATGGCTCTCACACGCACGAGCATCGCCATACAAGGCTTGAACACGAGCATGCACATACACCAGATATCCACCACAGGCATGGTCATTCCACAAAAGCTGAGAAACATGCTTAATACAAAAATCCACCTTCTACAGGCGGATTTTTGTATATCTGAGGGTCCCGGGCGACGATATGGGTCACCCATACAAATTCGTTCGAACTATTAAATCGGATCACGCAGGAGCGGACAGGTCATGCAATGACCGCCGCCGCGGCCCTTGCCCAGTTCGAAACCCGGGATAGTGATGACCTCGACGCCGGCGAGGCGCATGCGGGCGATCGTGTGCGTGTTGCGTTCATATGAGACCACCACACCCGGCTCCAGGGCAATGGTGTTATTGGCGTCATCCCACTGCTCGCGCTCCATCTGGTACTGGTCGCCGCCCGTTTTAACCACGGTCAATTTGCGAACCTTGAGGGCATCTGCCACCGCGGAGAGCATGTCCTTCTCGACCGTGACATGGAAATCACCGCCTTTTTTACCGGGCCTCAGGCTGATGGCGCGTACCTGATCAACAACCTTGGGATAGATCGTGACCTTGTCGCGGTCGAGCAGGGTGAAAACCGTATCAAGGTGCATGTGGGCGCGGTCTTTTGTCATCACACAGGCAATGATGCGATCGGCGCTGCCTTTGGAGAAAAGCGCATCTGCGATCTGTTCGATCATGCTGCCCTGAGTACGCTCAGACATCCCGATCAGAACAGTGCGGTTCCCGATCGGCAGAACATCGCCCCCTTCCAGGGAGGAACGCCCAAAATCTTGCAGATTGAATTCGCCATCCGAAGCATTGGGATACCAATATTCAAAACCAGCGTCCTTAAACATGGGATGGTAATGGTAGATGGCGTACAGGTTAAGCGACTCCCGGCGGCGCGCCGGCCAGTACATCGGGTTGACCGAAACGCCGTCGTGAATCCAGCAGGATGAGTCCCGGGTGAAAAGCGTATTGGGCAGAGGAGGCAGGAGGAAGGTGTTCATTTCATCCAGGGCAGCCGCATGGAGGGAAATTTTTCCGAATTTTTTCCAGTCAATGCCGGATTCACCCGCAGTCAGCCCGCCGATCAAATGCTTTGCAAGGAACTCGGGGCTGAGACCCCACAGGAACTGGCGAATCTCATCCACAAGCGACCAGCCAACGGTATATTCGGTTGCCACCTGCTCGATCAATAGGCGCCTGGCCTCCTGGCTGGCCTGCAGGGTATCGATGAGCAGATCCAGTACGTAGAAGACCTCCACGCCGCGGGCACGCATAAGTGCCACAAACTGGTCATGTTCCAACTGGGCACGTTCCACCCAGAGCACATCGTCAAACAGCAGATCGGCGCAATTAGCGGGAGTAAGCCGCTGCAGGCTCAGCTCTGGCCGGTGGACAAGTACTTTACGAAGTTTACCGACCTCAGAATGTACACCAAAGAGTGACATAATATATTCTCCTTTCATCACGAGCTGGCTTGATTCGCCTCACGCCGAAGCGCCAGCAGAGAAGGCAAAGGTTCAAGCCATAGCCAGGCACTCTCCTTATCCTTGAAAGAGCCATCCTCTCTCATTCAAGATGACCGCGACGGTCTATGACCTTAACGAAGTCGCTCTCAGCAATCGGGGTGTTCTTGCTTTCGGGGTGGGAAGGTGGCGCCGTAATTGGTTGGTGTGCAACGGAGCGAAGGATCAATTGCCTGCCTGATGATAAATGCCGGGTTGGGCATGGTGCAGCAACAAGAAAACATCATCCTTAAGAAATATTCTTCAGGATCTCACGGGCAATAATGGTTCGTTGTATTTCGTTGGTGCCCTCATAGATCGAGGTGATACGTACATCGCGGGCAAAACGCTCCAACGGGAACTCGCGCGAATAGCCATAACCTCCCGCCATTTGAAGGGCCGAATAACAAGCCCGGTTGGCGGCTTCAGTGGCGAACATCTTGGCCATAGCGGCTTCCTTCGTGAAGGATTGGCCCTGTTCACCCTTAAAGGCAGCTTGCATCAGGAGCAGCCGGGCAGCCTCAAGCTCGGTGTAGGCATCCGCGATCATCCACTGGACGGCCTCGAATTTGGTGATCTTCTGGTCAAACTGGACGCGTTCCTGGGCATAACGGGTGGCGTAATCCATGGCAGCCAGCCCCACACCAAGCGCCAGGGAACCGATACCAACCCGCCCGCCGGTGAGTTCCGCGACCGCCACCCGGAAGCCGTCGTTGAGTTTCCCCAGCAGGGCTTCGTTCGGAACCCGGCAACCATCCAGAATGACCTCGTTGGTGGCAGAGGCGTGCTGTCCCATTTTCTCCTCGGCCCTGCCAACGATCAGTCCTTTAGTGCCAGCCTCCACCAGGAAACAGCTGATCCCTTTTCCTTTTGGAGCGGCTTTATCGGTCACCGCCCAGACGACAAATACGCCTGCATAGGGGGCGCTTGTGATGAAACGCTTCGTGCCATTCAGGACCCATTCATTCCCGTCCAGAACAGCGGAGGTGGTCATCGCGGCCGGGTCAGACCCCGCGCCCGGTTCGGTGAGGGCGAAACTTCCGGCTGCATATTCTCCGGAACAAATTTTAGGGATATAGGCTTTCTTCTGGGTTTCGGAACCAACAGCCTGTATGACCTCACAGACCAGGTTGTTGACAGACACGGTCACCGCGGTGGAGGCGCAAGCCCTGGCAATTTCGGTGACCGCCACGCTAAAAGCCACCCACCCAGCCTGGGCACCGCCGTATTCCTCCTTGATGTTAAGCCCCATAAAACCCAGTATGGCAAGCTTTTTAAGATTACTTAAAAAGGCTGCCTGGTCGCCCACCTGATCAAGCCGGGCAGCAACCGGTTCAAGCTCAGCCCGGGCGAATTTTCGGGCTGTACCCTGGATCAGTTTCTGTTCCTGGTTCAATTCCAGATCCATAGCACCTCGTTCGTCATGTTTATTATCGAATCTACAATTGCTATCGCGCCTGTCCCATTATTCTATATTGAAAATTCCCAACCTAAATATGGCGGCTCGAGCTTTATTCAAAATCCATGCGGATCTCACCTTACCTGCCTTTGAACCAGGCTTTCCTTTTCGCAATGAATGCCTGCATGCCCTCTTTCTGGTCTTCCGTGGCAAACAGATTTGCAAATAAGGAACTCTCGTAACGGAGCCCATCCTCTTTATTCATGTTCAGGCCATTGACAATGGCATCCTTGGCGGTAGCCACGGCGATGCTCCCATTGCGTGCGATCAAACTGGCTAGCTCCATTACCTTTGCTGTCAGTTCTTCAATTGCAAAAACTTCGTTGACGATCCCCCATTCCCTAGCCTGCTGGGCAGACAGGATCTTGCCGCTGAAGATCAGTTCTTTAGCCCGATTGGGACCGATCAAACGGGACAGGTTCTGGGTGCCGCCAAAGCCGGGGATCACCCCGAGGGTTGCCTCCGGTAAGCCAAATTTGGCATTCTTCGAGGCGTAGATAAAGTCACAGGCGAGGGCCAGTTCCAGCCCGCCGCCCAAAGCGTAGCCGTTCACCGCGGCAATGACCGGTTTTGTCATCTTCCCGATCAGAAGCATTACCCGCTGCCCTTTGCGGCTAAATACCTGTCCGGTAAGAGGGTCCATAGCGATTATTTCTTTGATATCCCCCCCTGCCACAAAAGCCTTGTTGCCTGCGCCTGTCACCACCACGACTTTCACAGCCGCATCACGCTCCAAACCAATTAGAGCGCTTTCCAACTCATCTAGCACTTCACTATTCAGGGCGTTCAGGCTGTCGGGGCGGTTGATCCTCAACCAGCCGATCCCTTCGCTTATGTCAATCAGAATATCCTTTGTTTCCACGGCGTCTCCTCTGTGGGGCCCTGATCCATCCCTTAAACGGCTGGACAAAAGAATAATGTTCTTGCTCTTCCCGATAGGGGTTTTTCCGGATCAGTAGGTATAAAATCCACGACCAGACTTCTTACCCAGATAACCGGCGTTTACCATCTTGACCAACAACGGGCAGGGCCTGAATTTTGGATCCTTAAAACCATCGTAGAGGACGGTGATGATCGCCAGAACAGTATCGAGTCCGATCAGGTCAGCCAATGCCAGAGGTCCCATCGGGTGGTTTGTGCCAAGTTTCATGCCCTTGTCTATATCTTCAGCAGTAGCGATGCCTTCATATAAGGTGAAAATGGCCTCGTTAATCATGGGCATCAGAATCCGATTGACGATAAAGCCCGGGTAATCCTGGGAAACCGCCATCACCTTTCCCAGTTCCGCCACCAGGCTGGCAATCCCCTGGAAAGTCTCGTCACTCGTGGCCAGCCCCCGGATAACCTCCACCAACTGCATGACCGGCACCGGGTTCATGAAATGCATGCCAATGACTTTATCAGGGCGTTTGGTGACGGCAGCAATCCTGGTGATGGAAATGGATGAGGTGTTGGTAGCCAGGATGGCATCCTTGTTCACAACTTCGTCGAGCTGGTGGAACAGGTCGAGTTTCAAAGGCTCGCTTTCAGTTGCCGCCTCGACCACCAGCCCGCAATCGGCGAACCCTGTTAAATCCTTGACCACCGTTATCCGTCCCAGGATGGTTGGAACGCTGTCGGCAGGGAGGAGACCCTTTTCAGCCTGCCGTCCTAAATTCTTCTCGATCGTCGTTAATGCCTTTTCAACCTGGGAGGAATAAACATCATAAAGCCGGACCTGGTATTCATGCTGTGCAAAAACATGCGCAATCCCGTTCCCCATCTGCCCTGCGCCCAAAACTCCAATCAGCTTGACCATGCCTGCCTCCTATTTTCGCTTAATTCAAAGTGTGGATTTCCACATACTAAAATCCACACTTTGCATTTACCATAACTAAACTCTTTCAAATATAGCCGCGACGGCCTCACCACCTCCGATGCAAAGGGTCGCCAGTCCGTAGTGGACCTGACGCTTGTTCAACTCCCTGACCAGGGTTGCCACCAGCCGACCACCGCTAGCCCCGATGGGGTGACCGATGGCTACAGCGCCACCATTGACATTCACACGCTCCAGATCAAGATTCAATTGTTTTATGGCGATCATCGCCACCGCAGAGAAGGCTTCGTTGATCTCAAACAGGTCAATATCTGAAAGCTTAATCCCCGCCCTGGCGCAGGCTGACTCGATGGCACCCACAGGCGCATCCGGAAACAGTTCAGGCGACAGGCTCCAGGTGGAATAGGCGACCAGCCGGGCGCGCGGTTTCAGGCTATATTTCTTCAGCGCGGCCTCGCCAGCCAACAAGGTTAACGCCGCTCCATCATTGATAGTGGAGGCATTACCCGCCGTGACGGTACCTTCCTTGGTAAAGGCTGGGCGGAGCTGCTTAAGCTTTTCAAAATCAACCTTGAATGGTTCTTCGTCATCCGCGATGACTTCCTCCCCCTTTTTACTTTTCTTGACCACCGGGACGATCTCATCCTTGAATATCCCCTCTTTGACTGCCTTCTGCGCCAACTGATAAGACCGGATGGCGTATTCATCCTGTTCCTGACGGCTGAAGCCGTAACGAGCGGCGGCGGCATCGGCGATCTCACCCATGTGCCTGCCAGTGTAAGGATCCTGCAAACCATCGTAAACCATCAGATCGAGAAGTTCGCCGTGCCCCATGCGGTAGCCATAGCGCGCTTTTTTCAGGATGTATGGGGCCAGAGACATATTCTCCATCCCGCCGGCAATCACGATCTCCGCGTCATCCAAGGCGATGGAACCAGCTCCCAGCATGATCGCCTTCAGGCCGCTGCCGCAGACTTTGTTGATGGTCATAGCATGAACGCTATCCGGGAGACCGGCGTAGCGCATGGCTTGCCGTGCCGGGGCTTGACCGACTCCACCAGCCAGAACCTGCCCAATAATCACCTCGTCAACCGCGGCCGGGTCGATGTCTGCCCGTTCCAAGAGCATTTTTATAACCGTTTCCCCGAGGTGCGGAGCCTCCACTTCCGATAAACTGCCACCGAACGAACCAAATGGAGTTCTCAATGATTCTACAACATAGATCTCTTTCATTTTTTTACCTCCAGCTTGTAATTCTAGCTGACAGCAAGTTCAGGGGTGTGCAAATGGAACAGGCAATGGCAGGTAAGAGTGAAGCGGCGGGCTTGATGAAATATATTCAATTTTGCAGATTCTTACAATCATTATTATACAACTCCAAGTGGAATTATTTATACAACATCTGCCTGAGCTTATTTATTACCTGTATCGGCGACCTCCGTGCAGGAGGTTACTCATGCCTGACCTGTTCCTTGAAAATTATTCTGGAATTGAAATAATAAAAGCAAGACAAAACAATATCCCTGCTCTTAGGATCTTCATCAAAAAATTTCGATATGTTTATATCTGCTCGCCTTTGAACTGGCTCACGTAAAGATGGTGATAGAAGCCGTGCTGGTCGAGTAGTTGTTGGTGCGTGCCCTTCTCAACGATCTCGCCATCCTTGACGACCAGCAACTGGTCAGCATCCCGGATGGTACTCAGGCGGTGGGCAATAACGAAACTGGTGCGGCCTTTCATCAAGCGCAGGAGTGCATTCTGGATGCGGACCTCGGTGCGCGTGTCCACACTACTGGTGGCTTCGTCCAAGATCAAGATCGAGGGATCAGCCAGGATGGCGCGGGCAATGGATAACATTTGCCGCTGGCCCTGGCTCAGATTGCTGGCCCTTTCCGAAAGCATGGTTTGGTAGCCTTGCGGCAATTTGCTGATGAAGTGATCGGCATCTGCCATCCTGGCGGCTTCGATGACTTCTTCGTCTGTGGCCTCCAGCCGTCCGTAACGGATGTTGTCCATCACCGAGGT
>CAISEG010000048.1 GCA_903884265.1 uncultured Anaerolineales bacterium
CGACAGACACTACAAAGCCTGGGGGCACCTGAAGCCTCAACTTGGTCATGGCCACCAGGTTCGCTCCCTTATTTCCCAGAAGGCTTTTGTCGTCCCAGGCGCCTGTGAACTGGTATATTGTGGTCATAGATTACCCCTCCGCCCTGAATTTAGCCCATCTCCAGCATGTCGAATGCTCTTCGTCGAGATAGGTATTGATTTTCTTTATAATTTATATCGTCCCACGCTTGCGCCCTGCAACACGGGGCTAATGCGAAGCACGCCGGCGTGCCAGCGATCCAGCGACTGGTACATACAATTGTTCAGTATAATCCTTCATCATCCGCCGGGCACAGAACTTGGGCACAACTGTGCGGATCGCCTCTTTGATAATGCTAACCCAGCCGTGGGGTACACCACCGCGGTCTCGGTCGTAATACAGCGGCACAAGCTCCTCTTCCAATAGTTTGTACAGCGCTTCGGCATCCATCCTGTCTTCCTCTTCCGGGCTGTAAGTCTTAGGTCCATCCCCTATTGCCCAGCCATTCGCCTTGTTATAACCTTCATACCACCACCCATCTCGGACACTAAGGTGCGGAACACCATTCAAAGCCGCCTTCATGCCGCTGGTTCCACTAGCCTCGTTGAGACGACGAGGAACGTTCAGCCATACATCTACGCCCTGCACCAGGTAACGCGCTCTATCCATATCGTAGTCCTCTATGAAAGCTATCCGACCCTGAAAATCTCGGTCTGTGGCCAAACGGTATACATTCTGGAGAAGGCACTTGGATGGAAAATCGGCAGGGTGAGACTTACCCGCGAATACTATCTGAATCGGCTGCCATCTATCCTTAACGAGACGCTTCAAACGTTCGATGTCCCGGAAAATAAGGGCGGGACGCTTATATTCAGCGAAACGCCGAACAAATCCAACAGTGAGTACCTCCGGATGTAGCAGAGCCCCCATCGCCAGCACCTGCTGCGGCTGCACCTCGGCTTCGCTCCAACGTTGTTGCGCCCAACCCAACATCGCCCCCTTCAGCCTACGCTTCAGAATCTGACGAGCTGTCCATATTTCCTCATCAGGGATGTCCATAACGCGTTTCCAAAGCTCGGGGTCATCCTGTCTCTCCACCCAATCCTCACCCAGGTATTTGATGTAAAGTTGGCCCATCTCAGAAGCGACCCACGTAGGTACATGAATCCCATTAGTTACATACGTAATAGGCACATCTTCTTCCTTGACCTTCGGCCAGAGCACATGCCACATTCTTCGTGAGGCTGTACCGTGAAGCTGGCTCACAGCGTTGCATTTATCAGCGGTCGTTAAAGCAAGTATCGTCATGTTGAAAGCCTGATCACCTACGCCATTCCCCTGACCCAGTCCCAGAAACTTTCCCTGGTCTATCCCCAGCGAGCCCCAGTAATTATGGAAGTACTTCTCGATAAGCTGGACAGGGAAAACATCGTGCCCAGCAGGAACCGGCGTGTGAGTGGTAAAAACAGTGGTTGCCCGCACCTTTTTCACAGCCTTGTCAAAAGTCGCACCCTGCTCCACCTCCTCCCTTGCCCTCTCCAGCATCATAAAAGCTGCATGGCCTTCGTTGGCATGCCAGATGGACGGTTTGATGCCCAGAGCCCGCAGGACGCGCACGCCGCCAATCCCCAGAACAATCTCCTGCTGCATACGCAACTCGCGGTCTGCTATGTAAAGGCGGGCAGACAACTGACGGTCCTGAGGTGAATTTTCCTCAACATTTGTATCCAATAAATAAATCGTCGTGCGGCCAGCTTGAATTTGCCACGCGCCGATGCGAACCTGCCGATTGTCCAACTGCACCTCAGCCAAAGTCCTATTCCATCCC
>CAISEG010000049.1 GCA_903884265.1 uncultured Anaerolineales bacterium
CTGATCCCATTTTTTGCCTTCACCGGTAAATTGTCCCAAGAGGGCGTCGAGCGCCAGAGAGCCCATGCGTTCCACTGGTGGAAGGTATTGAAGGGCATCGTGTCGCCAATTATTATTGAAGGCCGCAAAAACAACGTGGAGCAAGCCCATCTTGTTTTCCGGATGGTTTGCATTCCAGGCGTGGGCAATACGAAATAAAGCCAGCAGAGCTGCCTGCATACGAGGCCCCCAGTAGTCGTCCCAAATTCTACGGCCAATCTGTACAATGGCATTCCCGGCCCATGTGAAATTTGGGATTGCCAGCAAGTTCAACGGGATAACTTCCGGCTGGTCAGGAGTAATTATCCGCAAACGACGGATGGCCTCTTTGCGGAGGTCTGCTGGCAAATCGTCTACTGCCTGGAGAAAACTATCCGATAACGACTGATGGGGGTCTGCTAAAAAGATGCCAGGCGCGTCCGGGCCGCGCGCAATGAGCTGCTCGAGCAATCCGAACATAACGGATGATTTACCACTTCGGCTGCCACCGGTGGCTAAGCCGTGACCATCCGGGTCCACGCCAATCTCTTCGCCAGTGGATGGACTGGTGCCAATTTTGAACTTTGCCTCTACGAGAGGACGCGATGGGGGCGGTGCGGGAACATCCTGGATAGTTGTACGGTCAAGAGAGCCGCTCCCCTCCCCCATTTCTGGCGGAGAGACAAGTGCGGCAATCTCGCTAACCGGTAATGGCATGGACATGGCCCGAATATTCGGCCATTCGGCCGGGAGAGCCACCCACCGGCTATTACCGCCCAATAAAGAAATGAACTGCGGAGACATGCCGCTGACAGCAAACGATACTCGCAGCAAGGTTTCGTTCACGCGTTTCTCGATGATTTCTTTTGGGATAGAACGCCAGTACATCCAGTCAAGCATTCCAAGCGTACCAACTACGGCAAGCGATCCGCCCCCTATTATTCCAAGTGCGGCGAGGAGAGGGTTTATCCAACCTGCTCCAAGCAGGCCGCCGCATACCGCTGCGACCATAACGCCAATCATCAGAACAACGCGTAAGAAACCAAGTCGTATTCCCCAGGGATTTGGGGTGCCTTTGTCGCTTACGCCCGACTCAGTTCCGTACGAATAGGATACCAGTGTGCGAAGACGGTCTTGAAGATGCTTCTCTTTTCCCAAGAGCCATATGCGCATGCTGGCCTGCTGTCCAGGTTGGAGTCCGGTACGCAATTGTCCACCGATTGCCAGCATTGGGTCTGCGTTCAGATCGCCCATAACCAGGTTGGGGATGCGCGCTGTCGTACGCAGAGCGACCACAGGGAGTTGACCGGTTTGCGGATCTGTTGTAATTTTCTCCCATCGGGATTGCTGATGTGTCATCGAAGCCCATGCGTTCACCGCCCCTGAAGCCCTTTCAGGTGGCGTGTATAAGCGTATCTTGATGCCATTCGTTGTTGTGAATATCTCGATGGCAACAGGTGCGGGAAGCTGGCCCAGCCATGCTGATATTTGTTCCCGGTTGCGTGGCAAGGGAATAGGCGGAAGGCGCAGTTCCCATGTTTCCCATTGTCCATGGCACAAAGGGCAGTGGGAATCTGTGCTCGAAAGCGTGTACCCGCACTTTTGGCACTGAATGGTCATTGTAGTTGCCTGGCTGCGGTGACTACTTGATTGCCCCCAGCTGTTTCCAAAACTCAAGCCAATTCTTTGGGATGACAACAAGAACCGGGAACAATGCGCCGCGCCCACCAGACGGTGCGGCCAGGAAGGTATGAGGAGGCAAACGAGATACCTGATCTGCGTTACGCCTTGCCTCTGCCTCCGCTACGCCCATCGATCGGAAGAAAGCAAAGGCTTCTTCCGGACCTATGCGGCCAATAAAAGCAGTAGAGGCCATGCTGAGAGAAGAAGGATTCTTTACAAGGTCCTGCGGCATGTGTGTGATGAGCGTGACGCCAATGTCACGCTTGCGGGCGCGCCGTCCCAGCTCGTCCAAAAGGTCGGCAAAGGGGCCGCTGCGTAGTAAGCGCCAGCCTTCGTCGATGAAGATATCCATCGCGGTTTTGCCTACGGTTACCACATTATATAGAAACCAAGCCATGACAGAATGGATAATGCCTCGATTTTCCTCCCGGAGAGTAGAAAGATCGAAGTTAACCCATTGCCCAGGGGCTATCGCCGTGCCAAGCAAGGCTTTTGGACGGTCAAAAAAACCTTCCCAAAGTCCACCGTGCATATATGGCCTGAGCAAAGCCATTGGCGCAGCGGCATTGGGATCATTCAATGTCCCCAGGGCATCTACCAAATCGGCAATCGACATGTTCCCTGGGTAGCGCGCCCACCGGTGCTGTACCGCCTCATGCAGGAC
>CAISEG010000050.1 GCA_903884265.1 uncultured Anaerolineales bacterium
CATTTGCGCCTCTTGATACCGCTTCCATTGTGCCGATATAACCGCCGGTCAGGACAGTGTGACCTGCCAGGGCGAGCAGTTTGCCGAGTTCGTAGGCCTCCGCGTAGGCGAGGGAGCCAGGTTGGGGTTGGGATCCGCCGAAAACTGAGACGTTCATTTATTTTCCATTAGGAGCGCAATGTATCGTTCCCGAAGGGAATATTCCGCCCTTGTCAAATCATTGATCCCATTCGCGGGAAGAGTTGATCTCGAGCTTTTTCAATACAGCCTGCTCCAGGTCGATACCGGAGACCGAGGCCAATTGCAAAAGATATAATGCCACGTCGGCCAGTTCGCTGGCGAGTTCATTTTTGTCTTTCAGGTCATCGCGCCATTGGAAGTGCTCAAGCACCTCGTTAGCCTCCAGCGAGAGCGAGATAGCCAGGTTGCGCGGTTGCTGGGGACGTTTGCTGTCCGGCTCGTACCAGCCTTTTGAGCGGACAAAGGCATGCATGCATTCGGTCAGATCTTTAAGGTCCATATCTCTATTTTACCTTCACCCCATTCCTTTTCCCATCGGAAGATGGGTGCAGGAATGATGAGACAAACAAAAACGGCTCACCAAGTCTGGGAGCCGCCGGTGTGCGTGACGAACTGGACCTAACCAGACCTGGTGGATTTATACAAGCGAGAGGCCGGGAGCGGGTTCAGTTTCATGGCGCAGATTATACCCGATTACGAATAACTGGGACGGAACTTCAGGCTCTATTCACCAGAAAAGTGTCTCAACAAAACCAGTACACGTGTCGAATGGTCCACGGACCGGTTGCCTGTTTTGCGCCAATTGTCGGATAAGGGGAAGTAGGACGATTTGCTGGCTTTTGCTCCAAAATCCCACCAGCCTTCTGCGCTGTGCTGGTTCCATAACCACTCGATCGCTTTCGTGGCGACCCCATGCCAGCTCTGGAAGCGCGACAGGATTTCCAGCGACTCGAGCCAGTTAAAGATATGGAGTGGCCTGGGATGTTGAAGGTCCGCACCCAGGTAGCCGATGCCCTGCGGTTCCTTCCAGATCCAGTCTGTGAAACAGCGCGCGAAGGTAGTGGGCAAATGAGAACTGCGTGCGCCTAGCAGGGTCAGCACGTAGCGGCTGCGAAGGTAATAGATGCCAATACCGCGCAGCTCTTTGTGAGCTTCCCACTCTGCGGATGGTTCGTATGACCCGTCGGGGAAGGAACGTCTCGCGATCTCAGCCCAGTATTCCCAAGCCGGGAGGATGGCCGGATGCGACGGATCCACCTCCGCCAGCGTGGCGGCAGTAATGGCTTCCACCCCGATCGGCCAGCCCTCGGACTTCTCGACGCGGTCCGACCAGGCGGCACTCCCCTCCAGGACCTTTTGCATGAACTCGACTGTTCGTGCCAGGAGCGGAGTATCCTTGTCCAGGCCCAGGGCCAGCGCCCGGCGGATGGTGGTCTCGCTGGTGGGGAAGCGGGCCTTGATGGTCGAGTCCATCGAGTGGAAGCGCCCCCACGCGCCATCGAGGTGTTGCTCCCGCGCCAATTCTCCCACCCAGAAGTGGGAGAGCATTTGGATATGGGCGGTTTCCAGGTCTGCAGAACCGGAAGGCAGGCACAGTACATCCCGGAGAATTCGATAGCGGACAACCGTATTCGGCTGGCTTTCCAGCAGGCGCTGTCCGAGCGATTCGACCATGTTTCTGGTAAATGGAAGGCAGTCCATATGCTACAATTATAACGATCTCCGAGAGGTTACCATGTCCTTTTCTCACACCTCAAATTCCAACCTGTCCACCCGATTGATTAAGGCCCTGACATCAGAACAAAGTGGACTTCTCCGGTCAGTGGCTGATGAATCTGCCCGCTTGGGCCTGCCGCTCTACATCGTTGGCGGATTCGTGCGCGATCTGCTCCTCGGTCATCACGGCCTGGACTTTGACCTGGTTGTTGAAGGGGATGCGATCAGGCTGGCGCGGGCGATGGTGGAAAAACATGGCGGCAAGGTGACGGTTCACACTCGTTTTAGAACTGCCCAATGGTTCCCGCCTCCTGCGACCAACCTGCCTGCCTTTGTGGATTTTATCTCGGCCCGATCAGAGTCCTACAAACTCCCTGCCGCCCTGCCGACCGTCAAACCCGGCACCCTGACCGACGACCTGAGCCGCCGTGACTTTAGCATCAATACGTTGGCACTGCGCCTGGATGGAGATTCCTTTGGCGAGCTGCACGACGAGCTGGGGGGGCTGGAAGATCTGCAGGCAGGCATTGTCCGTGTTTTACATCCGGCCTCTTTTATGGACGACCCGACGCGCTTGATCCGTGCGGTCCGTTATGAACAACGGTATGGATTCCAGATTGCCCCTACAACGTTGGCGCTGTTCCCCGGTGCATTACCGATAATAAATAAGCTCTCCGCGGAGCGTGTCCGCCATGAACTGGATCTGGTCCTGGAGGAAGAAAAAGACGCCTGCATGTTGAAGCGGCTGGCGGAATTGGGTATCCTCGCCGGAGTACACCCAGCGCTGAAATGGAACCATTCCACCGAAATGCGTTTTACACAGGGATTGGCTGCTGTACAGACCATTGAACATCCTCCGTCCCACAGATCGCTTGCTTGGACCCTCTGGTTGATGGATGTACCGCTTCCCGACCTGGAGGGGATCGAAACACGGCTTCATTTTGAGTCCGGTTTGCGGGAGTTGTTGTTGGCCGCTTCTGCACTTTTCGCGGACGCAAAATCTCTGGCAGATAAAAAACCCAGCCGGTGCGTTGAGATTCTCAAAAGAACTCCACTCAAAGCGGTCCAGGCAGTCTCTTTGGCCTTGCCAGCTGGCTTGGCGCGACGTGTGCTGCGCGATTATCTCGAGACCTGGCGGCATGTCAAACCGAAGACCACCGGACACGACTTGATGAAGCGCGGCCTGCCGCCGGGACCAGAATACAAGAGAATCCTTGGCACCTTGCGCGTGGCCTGGCTGGATGGGGAGTTAAAAACAGAGGCTGAAGAGGTGGATCTCCTGGAGACATTGATCAGAGCATAATAAATGACAGGAGCGGTCAATTCATCCGCTCCTGTCATTTTATGGGTTCCGCAGCTTCTCCAGCAGCGCCGTCCCGTGCACGCCGAGCGCCCGGGCGGATGCTCCGTCAGCTACCGTAAACCACAGGCGTTCTTCGTCACCTCCCGCCTGGAAGGTAATTCCGATATAACCGGGATTCGGCCCTGGCGCGACCCCTGGCGGGAACGCATCCAGCCCGGTCAGGATCTGTTCCAACAAGGTCCCCAGTGCTTCATGGTCGTCAATGGAAGCCACCTGCATCGTAATACGGAAATCAGTCTCCATGGTGGCGAAGTGATCCACAGCGCCTGAGGCGGTGATGCAATCTTCGCCATAGGCTTCAGCGGAAACGGTTATCCCGGTTAGCCCGGCGGTTGCGAGAGCGGATTGTATTTCAGTGCTCAAGTCAGGCAGGGATTGGGTGTCCCAGACCCAGGCGCACTCAGTATGACCGGAGTCGGGAGTGTCGGTAACTAACGCGGACACCAGGTCGGGGGATATGCCGGGTAGGTTACAGGCTGTCAGCAGGAGGGGCAGGAGGATCCATATTTTTCGCATATGCGTATCCCGTTTTATCCATCAGACGCTGGGAAAGGACTTTTGTTTCAATTCGCTGAACCTGTTGCTGATTGGAGCTGCGAGGTGCATTCCAAAAAGAACGGCCACTGCGGAACACCCGTGATGGCCGTTCTTCTAGGGATCGTTGGGAATTCCTGCGAAGAGCCTTTTTACCTCATAATTTTTGAACATTATGGTTTGAGAATGGTAGAAAAAAAGGTATTAACCTTTGGATAGCGTTGGCGGGTGGCGATCACCCAGCCGCGGATGATCTGGCCATACATGCGGAATCGCCAGATGAGTCCATTCAGACCGCCGCGATGAAATTCGCTGGGCGGATGCCAGACCCCTTTAAGGAGTACGATGTGCTTATGATAATTCTGCTGGCTTGCTGCTACGGTCAGTGCCACCTCGAAGCCGTATCCAGCCGCAGCATCACGTGAGACGTACTTTAAGATCTCAGCGCGCAGACCGCGCTGGCCGGTCAGGAACGGAGTAGCCCAATGGGAAAAATCGGTGTTGATGTGCCCGCCCCAGAACAAGCCGAGGGTCATATCAGCGCGCCGGTCGAGAATGGGTGCCATCAAAGCGCGAATATGGCCCGGAGTCAGGTCATGCAGGTCGGCATCTAACAGGAGCAGGTATGGCGCAGTGGTGGCAGCCCAACCAGTGAAGATGGCCTGGCCTTTACCTTTGTTCTGTTCGTGCTGTATGACTTGCACACGCTGGTCGGTTGCAGCGAACTTGCGCACGATCTCGACAGTCCTATCCTTTGATCCATCATCCACGATGATGATCTCATCGAGGATTTCAGTGAGGCGCAGGGCTTCAAGCACGCCGGCGACATTGCGTTCCTCGTTATAAGTTGGGATGATGGCGGCGATCAGAGGTTTGTGTTGATGGTAATAAACTACAGACATGAGAGTTCCTTCTCTTGTCTCCGAGTATACCATCTGAAAGTGAAAATAACCTTAGGCCGAAGGTCATGGGAAGCCGGGGGAAGATCATAAAATACCCGATTTGGTGGAGCATTCAATATATGGCCCAGCTGTGTTTTTGAGTATAATTCGTCCATTCTTTATCCCAATGGAGCCAGAATGACCCAGAAACCCTCCGGCGCACAGATCCGCCAGACGTTCATCGATTTTTTTTCCGAGCATAATCATACTTTCGTCCCGTCGGCTTCACTCGTGCCGGGTGGAGATGCCACGCTTCTATTTACAAATGCAGGTATGGTTCAGTTTAAGGATGTTTTCCTCGGCACAGACAAGCGTCCGTACAAGCGGGCGGTCAACTCCCAAAAATGCCTGCGCGTAGCCGGAAAACACAACGACCTGGACGAGGTGGGCCGCGACGATTTCCACCATACCTTCTTTGAAATGCTCGGCAACTGGTCGTTTGGTGATTATTATAAAAAAGAAGCCATCAGCTGGGCCTGGCAATTGTTGACCGATGTCTGGAATCTGCCAAAAGACAGGTTCTATGTCACTTGTTTCAAGGACGACAAGGGCAACATACCTACAGATGAAGAAGCTGCCGAGATCTGGAGACAACAGCCGGGCCTGGACCATGGTCACATCCTTTTCTTCGGACGCAAAGAAAATTTCTGGGAGATGGCCGAGACCGGACCCTGCGGCCCATGCTCGGAAATCCATTTCGACCGGGGCGAGGAATTCGACAACCTGGCCGGGAAACCGCATAAATGCGGCGTGAACGGGGAGTGCCAGCGTTACCTGGAACTGTGGAACAATGTATTCATCCAATACAACCGCACCAGCCCCGATACCCTTGAGCCTCTGCCCACCACCCACGTGGATACAGGTATGGGTTTCGAGCGGATCGTCTCGGTACTGCAGGGGGTGGACTCGAATTACAAGATCGACCTGTTTCAGGGGGCTATCGATGCGCTGCGCGCCCTGACCGGCGACTCGCTTGAAAAAATGGTTGCCAATTTCACTCCCTACCGTGTTATCGCAGACCATGGCCGCGCCGCGGCTTTCCTGATCGCAGACGGAGTAGTCCCGGGCAACGTGGGCCGCAATTATATCTGCCGCATGATCATCCGCCGGGCGGCCCGTTTCGGGACGAAACTCAACCTGCACGAACCCTTCCTGGCCAAAGCAGCCGATGCGATCATCACCGCCTATGGTGATTTTTATCCGGAACTGGTTAAAAGCCGGGAAACCATCCTCGACAACCTGACCCGCGAGGAAATACGCTTTGCGCGCACTGTTGAATCCGGCACAGCCTATCTACAGGGGTTACTGGACGAGTTAACGAAATCCGGCGGCAAAATGCTGGACGGCTGCAAAGCTTTTGACCTATATGCCACCTTCGGCCTGCCGTTGGAGATCGCCCGTGACATTGCCCGTGAGCAGGGCCTGGACGTGGATGAGGACAGGTTCCGCACCGCGATGGACAAACATCGCATCGCCTCGGGCGGTGGAAAGGCAATGGGCAAAATGGGCGGTGAGGATGCCGTGTTCTACGCCGGAATCATGAAAGACCTCCAGAAAGAGGGCAAGCTGGGCAAGGACGGGGTGGCGTACAACCCTTACGAATGGATGCTGATTGAGGGTCCGCTGCTGGCGTTGGCTTTGGATGGCCAGTTGCTCACCGAAGCCGGGGCAGGCGACCGGGTCGAGATCCTGCTTCCGAAGACTGGCTTCTACATCGAATCCGGCGGCCAGGTTTCCGACACCGGTGTGATCCGCGAAAAAAATGGTTCCTGGGAGATCGAAGTGACCGAGATGCGCAAGCCCTCGCCGGGTGCGATCGTTCACGTGGGCGAGGTGGTCTTCGGACATCCGAAGGCGGGTGATCAGACAGTCGCGGCTGTGGACGCTGACCGTCGCCACGACATCCGTCGCAACCACACGGCTACCCATCTCCTGCATGTAGCCCTCCATCAGGTGTTGGGCGAAAATGCCCGCCAGGCTGGTTCATTGGTGACCCCCGACCGGTTCCGCTTCGACTTCAATCATCCAGAAGCGATGACTCCGGTACAGGTCGAACAGGTCGAAAAGCTGGTCAACGTGGCCGTCGCCGCGGACTACCCCGTCTCGGCGGTGAGCAAATCCCGCCAACAAGCCGTGGATGAGGGCGCCATGGCACTCTTTGGTGAGAAGTATGGAGATACAGTGCGGACCATAACCATTGGGGATAAATATTCTTATGAACTCTGCGGCGGCACGCACCTCGACCGCACCTCAGATGTAGGGGCATTCCTTATCTTGTCTGAGAGTTCCGCCGCGGCGGGTGTACGCCGGATTGAAGCGGTGACCGGGCGCGGGGCGTACGAGCTGGTTGCGAAGCGCTTCAAGATGCTCAAGCAGGCTGCAGGCGCCTTGAAATCCGGCGTGGACGAGGTTCCTCAGAAAGCTGAACTTGTCCAAGACGAACTGGCTGCGGTCAGGAAGCAAATTGCTGCCCTCAAAACCGAACTGGCGCTCTCCGGTTTTAATACCCAATTGGACAACCCTCAGAAGGTGAATGGCGTGAGCCTGTTGGCATTGGATCTCCCCGGGGCCGACAAGGACACCCTTGGCCGCCTGGCTGATAAATTCCGAGAGAAATATCCCGAAAGCGGGGTTTGTGTGGTGGCAACCGTTTCCGGTGAACAAGTGATCGTGATGGCGACCGTCACCCAGGATCTGATCAAGAAGGGCATCAAAGCCGGGGACTTGGTAGGGTATGTTTCCCGCCAATTGGGGGCGGGCGGAGGCGGTGCGCCTCACCTGGCTTTCGGAGGAGGCCGGGACCCATCCAAGATCCCCGAAGCCATCGCCTCTGTGGAAGTTTGGCTCGAAGCCAAATTGAAATAGATCCCAGTCCTGACGGAAAACGTCAGGACTGATTTCTTATCAGGCACGCTTGTGGATTAGGTTGTGGCATTGGTTATTCGTTTATTTCATACAGCCAGACCATTGTGCTCACTTCCTTTGACAACGATGCCAGGCATGTGACCGAGGCTAATTACAAGACCCCATAGCGGTGGGTCCCAATCGGATAACATGCAGGTCACCCCGCCGGCGTTTTTTGTCCCCGCCAATCTCTTTTTTTTACTACCCGCTCAGCCTGGCGCTCTTCATTGCGGTCTTGATCCGTTCGTTCTCCCAGACGGCAACCGGTACCGCGATATGGAAAGATCGCCTGCTGGACCGGGTCGCCAGACGCTGGTCGAAGTAGGGGCACGATATATTGTGTACCTACGGTTATAATGGGGGACGATGAAGACACAGGTCATCCAACTGGATCTGCATGACGATGTGACCTCTGTACGCGACAGGATGTCGTGGGCCAAGACGGAGCGTATCCTGCTGGTCTTCCCGCACCGCTTCCGCATCCTCGGGCGGACACTGGATTTACGTCTGCTCCAGAGGCATGCGGACACTCTGGGAGCTCAACTCGCCATCGTGACCCGCTCGGAAGACCTGCGGCGCCGCGCCGAAGAATTAACTATCCCAGCTTTTGGAACGACCGTCTCTGCCCGGCGCAAGACTTGGGAAAGGGGAAAAGCCCCTGCCAAGCCGACCCGCAGATTTGACCGTCCAGACCTGCGCCAGATGCGCAGCGAAGCATTTCCTCCCGAGGCCCGCTGGCGGTCCTTTATAGGTTTTCGTATCCTGTTTTTTTCCCTGGCTGTTCTGGCCATCTTTGCTGTCCTTTCACTTTTCATCCCCTCAGCCACCATCCAATTGAACCCTGCGGTCCGACTGCAAAGTCTGACGTTCACCATCAACGCCAGCTCGAATGTCAGCAGCGTCAACCTAGCAGGCAGCCTCCCGGCGCGCCTGACCTCGATGGTTGTTGAACACAGCAAAACAGTACCAGCCACTGGCTCGCTTACCATCCCCGACGCTCAGGCCCAGGGTCTGGCCCGCTTCCGCAACCTGACCCCCACGTTGGCCGGTATTCCTGCCGGGACGGTCATCAGCACCCAGACCAGCCCGCCTGTCCGGTTCGTCACAGGCATGGATGCGGTCATTCCAGCCGGCCTTGGCAAGACCGTGGACGTTCCTGTCCAAGCGGTCGATGCGGGTACCACCGGCAACCTGCCTGCCGGGTACCTGATCGCCATCGAAGGCGACCTGGGCGCCAGCTTGTCTGTGACCAATCCGGGTCCGACGGCAGGCGGCTCGGAGCGCACCGCAGCCATTCAAACTGCGGCAGACCGGTTGCTTGTCCACAAGGCTTTGCTGACCGAACTTCTCGCGCAATGCAAAAAGGGCCTTCCACAAACCCTCCTGCCCGGCGATACCTTTTTCCCGGATACCGTGGTGGTTTCCCAGATTCTGTCTGAAACCTATTTCCCTGCTGAGGGTCAGAGCGGTGATACACTCTCCCTGACATTGCGACTTCAATGCCAGGCGCAATTTGCCTCGCTGGCGGACGTCGATACTCTGGCGGAAATGTCATTGGATGCCGACCTGCCAGCAGGTTTTGCGCCAGCCGCCGCTGGGCTGACGATCACCCCTGCCAGTATCCCGCACACGCAGGCGGACGGTAACACGCACTGGGATGTACAGACGCAGCGCAGTTTGACCGCCCGGCTGGATCCGTTGGTTGTCTTGCAACTTTCCCTGGGTCGCAAACCCGCCGAGGCCATCCAACGGTTGAGCGATTCCCTGCCCCTGGTGGGGTCGCCGGTCATCCAGGTCAAACCCGGTTGGTGGCCTTGGCTGCCGTTCATCCCGTATCGTATTTCCGTTTTGATCAGAGATTAATGCATAATCTGCTCCTGGTGGAATACCCGTCCCCAAGGGCGGTGGCTTGAGCAAAAGCGCAATGAGAATCCTGGCTGTAGACCCCGGTTCAAAACATATCGGCCTCGCCATGAGCGATCCGACCGGCACCATCGCCAACCCGCTGGTGGTGCTTAACCATGTTGCCCGCCAGCTGGACGCCACGGCTGTTGTAGAGCTTGCCAATGCGAATGGCACCGGTCTCATTGTGGTCGGGCAGTCGCTCGACGAAGACGGGAATCCCACCTTCGAAGGCCGCCAGGCTGTGCGCTTTGCCGAAGCCCTGAAGACCCAGACCAGCCTCCCGGTGATTTTCTGGGATGAATCCTTTTCCACTCAGGAGGCACGTGCGGCTCGCATCGCCATGGGTGTTTCGCGTAAGAACCGCCAGGGGCACCTGGACTCCATGGCTGCCACCGTGCTACTTCAATCCTACCTGGATGCCAATCCTCAAAAATGAAATCGCGCAATTCCTGCCTTCCGTGGATGCTTCTGCTGGTCTTGTTGGCCCTTCTCGGCCTCGTAGTCGTGGCGGCTGTTTTCATTCCCCAGGCAGCCCGGCAGTTTTTTGGAGACCCCAGCGCTTCTCTCAGTGCCTGGCAGCGCTTCAGTTTGGGTTCCGAGCTGGTCTGGAATGCCGGAGATCTGACCCAGCCGCGCGACCCTGCTGGCGTGGAACAGTTATTTGTCATCCAACCGGATGAAAGCGTGGTCTCAATCTCGGATAGGTTGGAACAAACCGGCCTCATCCCCAGTGCCAGGAGCTTCCGCACATACCTGGTCTGGACGGGGATGGATGCTTACATCCTGACCGGCACCTTTCGCCTCAGTCCCTCGCTAAGTGCGGAATCGATCGCCGGAATGCTCCAATCCACTACCCTGATCGAGTTAACCTTCACCGTTTTGCCTGGCTGGCGGATGGAAGAGATCGCCGCTCTCCTCCCCACGTCTGGCCTGGACATTACCCCGCAGGCATTCCTGGCTGCGGCGGAATCCCCGGCGCTTTCCCTGGACTTGATCCCGCCAGGTGCTTCTGCGGAAGGATTTCTCTACCCGGATACTTACACAGTGCCTCGTACCACCACGGCTGATCAGTTGGTCTCGATATTGCTCCAGGGGTTTGTGACGCACCTCCCGGCAGACTATCCCGCGGCTTACGCTTCTCATGGGCTGACGGTTTATCAGGCGGTGACCCTTGCCTCCATCATCCAGCGGGAGGCTGTGGTCGAGGATGAGATGCCTGCGATTGTCTCGGTCTTTTACAACCGGCTGGCCATCGGCATGAAATTACAAACCGACCCGACCATTCAGTACGCCCTCGGTTACAACGCGGCCCAGGCCACCTGGTGGACGAATCCGCTTGGTGGGA
>CAISEG010000051.1 GCA_903884265.1 uncultured Anaerolineales bacterium
ACCGAAGTATTATTTTTGATCGCAGAATTTTCAATAGCGATCAGCGCAGTACCTTGTACTGCTTCTTTCCAGAAACCGTACTCGTTGATACCGGAGTATTATTTTTGAACGCAGAATTTTCAATAGCGATTAGCGCAGTACCTTTTATCCCGCCATCTCTTTTACCCGTCCCACCTGCCCGTCCATCAGGCGGACCTTGATCCCGTGAGGATGGGTGGGGGAACTGGTCAGGATATCCTTGACGATGCCATCGGTTAACTTGCCGGTGGGCTGGTCCTGTTTCAGCACGATGCGGACGCGCAGGCCCGGTTTGATCTGGGCACGGGTGGGAACATTCATATTAATTCAACAACCCTTGGGCGAACTTTAAAAACACCTGAACATCCTCGAAATTGCTGACCAACCCTACCGAGACGCGCACCGCGCCAGAGGATTTCCCGTCGATGCACAGGCGAAAGTCATCCAAGCTCAAGCGCTGGCCGTGGCCTGGCTGGGTGAAACAGGCTGCGAGCTCGGGTTTGGATATTCCCAAGGCGATCTCGCCAGCACCCGGATTGCAGAAACAGCCCGTCCGCAGGGAAATATTGTGCTTATTGGTCTCCAGCTCGATGGAGCGGTGGTCAATTGGTCCGCCATCCTTGTTGAAGAAGTTGGCTGTCACCGCACCGCCGCGCTTGACCATGGTGAGCGGTCCGTAAATGCGCACCAGCGGGACCCCGGTACTGTGTTTCATCTCCGACAGGTTATCCAGAAGCCAGCCGGTCAGAGCGTCCACGCGGGCGTGGATGGTGGCATACCCGATGGACTGGATGTGTTTCAGCCCAATTTCCACTGCCGGGATGTTGAGATAATCGAGTGTGCCGTCTTCGAAGGCGGCAGGAGCCTCAGCAAGATAGTATTTATCGCCCTGGACGGAGGCAACGGTGATGGTGCCCCCGGCAAACCAGGGACGGTGCAATTTTGCCAGCGCTTCCTGGCGGGCCACCAAGGCGCCGATGCCGGTGGGATAGCCGAAGATTTTGTAGAAGGAGAGCGGGACAAAATCGGCCTTGTACTTCCCCAGGTCGAGGGGGTTACTGGGGGCAAACGCGGCGGCATCGAGGAGCACATCCCAGCCTTTGGCGTGGGCCCGTTCGATCCATTCAAGAGGGTGCTGAACTGCGGAGAAATTGGACTGGGCCGGGTAGGCGAACAGGTTGTTCTTGTGCTCGTCTGCCAGGTCCAGAGATGAATCAAGAGAGTCCATATCGACGCGCATATCTGGAAGGCCGATTGGGATGTAGGTGACCCCGGCACCCTTGGCATGGGCAAATTCGCGGATCCCATTAACCGAATTGTGATTATCGAAGGTCAGCAGATAGCGACCACCCGGTTCGAAGGGATAGGACTCGCCGACCAGTTTGAGGGCTCCGCTGGCGTTCTGGGCGAAGATGACGGTGTATTCAGCAGGGTCGGCGTTGAAGAATTGCAGGATGGTGAGGCGGGTGCTTTCAATCAAGCGCGTGGCAGCCAGGGAAGTGGGGTTGGAGGAGTGCGGATTGCCCAAGACATGCTCCGCTAGAACTTGCTGATGGAGGCGCATTTGCGAATCGGCATACAACCCAGCGCCGGTGTAATCGAGATAGATCTGACCGGTGCGGTCGAGGCGGGAATAGTCACGGTCACGCAGTTCGTCCAGATCGTGGGTTTTGTCGTAGGCCGGGTATTTCAGGACGAAATCAGCATATTCGGGCACAGCAGCTCCTTTTCAGCAGTCATTTTTATTTCCAAAGCGGAGGGAATTATCAGGGGGTCGGTGAGCTCGAGGGTGAAGGCGTGATGGCCGCGGACGGCTCCGCAGGCGGCCAGGGGATGACGATATACCCGGTGTAGCCGTGTTTTTCGACCGTATAAATGCGGGCGCTGGAAGGCAGGAGGCAACCGGGCTCGTCCGTGATGATTATCCCAAGCGTGCCAGTGTTCTGACTCAATGGAGGAACGTACCCGATCGGTTTAAAGACCAACTGGCCAGCCTGGCAGAGCCAGGATTCGATCAGGTAGCCGTTGTAATCGTCTTCAGTCATCCAGACAGCATTCCAGTACAGGGTGACCTTATTCCCGGAGCGTAACGTCTGGACGCCATCTGGCGGACGATAAAGATTGTAAGCGGGGGGAAGGGCGGCATCCGGATCGACGACCGGAATATTGAGACTATTCACGTCGCCTCCCCCGATGAATTTTCCAAAAATGGTCCTTATCCAGCAAGGATTGTCATGACCGCCGTCCTCCAGCAAGAGCCAGGTACCTTCCGGGTTGCGGCCTTTCACATTCATCCAACTGGTTGCAAGCAGTCCGTATCGTTCCATATAGGTATCCCCCGGACCATACCAGCAGGCGATGTGGTCCAGGATTGTGACACGCGGCTGATGAGGGGTGGGGGTGATGGAGGGAATGCGGGTGAGGGTGGCGGTCGGGGAAGGGGTCAGGGAGATGTCGGGAGTCAGGCTAGGCGTGGCGGTGGTGGTCAGGGAAGGGGTCAGAGAGATGTCGGGGGTCAGGCTAGGCGGGATGGTGACAGTCACATCAACGATCTGGGTGACCTGCTGAGAGACCTCCCGGGTGCCCTCCACGGTTTGAACGACCGATGTGGGGGTGGGCATGACCGCCGCCGGTTGACAGGAAACGACCGTGAGAACAAGCAGGACAGCAACGACGGATTGGTCGCGGACTCTCAGGGGATGAACGAGTTTATTCATTTCGCTACCTCTCTCTGTATCGTGTCTGAAATCAGGAGCTACCGTTAGCGGAAAGCGTAAAAAAGTGGGAATTTGGGCCGGGGATCAAAGCGAACCGGTGTCATTTTAACACTGGTTTACCATATTTAACGGCTTGCTTCTATGACAAGCTCGTGATAAACTCATTTAACGATGTCAACGCCTTTGCTGATAATCACGTCAGACATCCCATTTGGGGAACACATGCGCCAGTGTCTCGAAGAGACAGGGCGATTTGTGGTCCGTATGACCGGAGAGAAGGAAGCTGCTGCAGGTTATGCACAGGAATTCCACCCGGCGATGGCTTTTCTCGATACTTCCCTAAGCGAAAATAACCTACTTAAAATTGGATCCCTGCTCCGGCAGGCCAATCCTGAGATCATCTTTGTGGTTGTTTCGGAAGTGGGCTGGCATTCAGCGCTTGAGGAACTTTTCCCGCGCGAATACCTATCCAAACCATTCCACCTGCCCGACCTGCTGGAGATGATGGACAAATATTTCCATCACTCCCCCTCGGCAGTCCTTTCTGCTCTTAAGACAAAAGTTGAGGCGGACAAGGATCTGCCCTGGCTCTCGGATGTAACGCGGGCCGCCCAGCATCTGACCCGGCTGACGCTTGAATCATCTGCCCAGGCGGCGCTCATCACCCGCACCGACCAATTGTGGGCTTATGCCGGGCAATTGCCTCAGCCGGCAGCGAGCGAACTAGCCGATACCCTCTCGCGTTACTGGGACCACCAAGAAGAGAACGACCTGGTGCGCTTTGTGCGCCTGGTTTCCACGAATGCTGAACATATGCTGTATGCCACGCGCCTGGCGGAAGGGATGGTGCTGGCGCTGGTATTCGATGCGGAGACACCCTTCAGTACCATCCGCAGCCAGGCCTCGCAGTTGGTACATTCCCTCTCGACTTCACCGGCAGATGATACGCAGGACGAGAATTTGACAGGCAGCGAGACAGACCTAGGCCCCCTGTCGAACAGCCTCCCTGATATCCAAAACCCTACTCCGATGACTGGCTTTCCGGTCAATTCCGGCTATGAATTCGGAACGGCTGTAACCGGATCCAGGAGCGAGTCCAAACCAGCCACTCCCAAGATTTCTGATGGTTCACTGCATTTCATCCGTGAGAATTCTCCGGCGGTGAGGCTTAAGCTGCAGGTTGACACCGACCAGAAGCAGGCCGCGTCCACTCAACTCGTAGATACGGAATCCGATCAAGACAAAGACCGAAAAGACGATCCAGTCATTGAGAGCATCGATGATACCGCTCCGAGCACCATCACCGAAAGGGCGCGTAAAATCGTCCTGGAGCCAGTCTCACCGGCTGTCTATAACCTGGACTTTGCGTGCCTGCTTTTGCCGCGTTTCCCACACCATCACATGACCGGCGATCTGTTGGACCGGTTGGGGGAATGGGTGCCGCAGATCTGTATCGCTTTCGGCTGGCGCCTGGAATATATCTCGGTGCGCCCGGATTACTTGCAGTGGATCGTAAACGTGCCACCGGCCACTTCACCCGCCTACCTGATGCGTATTTTGCGCCAGAATACTTCCGAAAGAATTTTTTCCGAATTTCTACGGTTTAAAAAAGAGAACCCCTCCGGCGATTTCTGGGCGCCAGGCTACCTGATCATGGGAGGCTCCCAACCACCCCCGGCCCAGTTGATCAAAGATTTCATCGTCCAGACGCGCGAACGGCAAGGTATTTCTTTGCAGGTCAGCCGTTAGCCAGCGTTTAAGAAAAGTACCAGGCGATTGGTTCCATTCGCCTTCCCCGGGAAACCATGCCCCCAACCTTATACTTAATTGACGGCCATGCCCTGGCCTACCGCATGTATTTTGCCTTGACGGCCGGTGGGTCCAGCCAGCGTTGGCAAACCTCCACCGGTGAACCAACTGCAGGGATTTATGGTTTTGCACGCGAACTCCTGCGCATCTTTGAGCAGGAGAAACCAGATTACCTGGCGGTAGCCTTCGATACCGGCAAGACCTTCCGCGACACGATCTTCCCAGCATACAAAGGCACACGGGCCAAAATGCCCGACGATCTGCGTCCGCAGATCGAACGCATCCGCCAGATGGTGGATATCTTTAATATCCCGCGCCTTGAGATGGAAGGCTTCGAAGCCGATGATGTGCTCGGTTCGGCGGCCCGCTGGGCAGCCAAACAGGGATTGGGCGTTAAAATCATTACCGGTGACCGGGATCTGCTGCAACTGGTCAACGACCGCACCATCGTCTACCTGGCCGGCGACGACCAGAACTTCATCACTCCCGAAGACGTGCTTGGCAAGCTGCACGTCCGCCCGGAACAGGTGGTGGACTACAAAGCCCTGGTTGGCGATAAATCTGACAACATCCCCGGCGTAGCCGGTGTGGGTGAAAAGACCACCGAGAACCTGCTTTTGAAATATGGGACACTGGATAACATCTATGCCCACCTGGATGAGATCGAACCGCGCTGGCGGAACAAGCTGGAGGCCGGGAAAGAGTCTGCATACATGAGTTACCAGCTGGCTGCCATCCGGACCGACCTGACGGTGGCAATCGACCTGGAGCAGGCCCGCACCGAGGCGTTCGACCCGGCCAAGGTGGAGGCTTTTTTCCGCGA
>CAISEG010000052.1 GCA_903884265.1 uncultured Anaerolineales bacterium
GGTCAGGTCTTTGACGCGTGTATCCGGGGAAATCTTGGTCGCAGCGAGAATCTCGCGTGAACGCGCCGGACCGATGCCGAACAGGTAATTCAGGCCCACTTCGACGCGCTTATTGCGCGGCAGGTCAACACCTTCAATTCTTGCCATATATCTTTATCCTATCCTTGTCGCTGTTTGTGCTTCGGATTTTCGCAGATGATAAACAATCTGCCTTTGCGCTTCACTATCTTGCATTTCGCGCAGCGCTTGCGAATTGATGGGCTTACTTTCATGATTGCTTTCTCCTAACGTAAGGTAGTACAGGCAAACGTTGAATTATACTTGTTCTAGTCACATCCGTCCAGTTTACGTGTCATCTCGCAAAGGTCACGGGACGGTCAAGACGAGAGGGTCGCCTTCGGTGACGGCCACCGAGTGCTCCTGGTGGGCCGTCAAAGATCCGTCTGCAGAGACAACCGTCCACTGGTTGGACAGGACACGGGTGCGGTGCGTACCGACGAGTACCATCGGTTCGAGGGCGATCGTCATACCGGGTCGTAACAGCACCCCGGTGCCGGGAGTGCCATAGTTCGGCACCTGCGGCCCCTCGTGCATTTTCCGGCCAACACCGTGCCCGGTATATTCACGGACAACGTAAAACCCCTGGGCCTCCACATACTGCTGGATGGCAGCTGAAACATCGCCCGTTTTATTCCCAGAGCGCATCATGGCGATACCAACATTCAACGCCTGCTTGGTCACCTCGATCAGTTTCGCGGCCTGGGGGGATATTTCCCCTACTCCGGCTGTAAAAGCCGAGTCGCCTACGAACCCTTCCAAAACTGTCCCGCAATCCACGGAGACGATATCACCTTCCTGGAGCTTGCGACTACCAGGGATGCCGTGAACCAACTGCTCGTTGACGCTGACGCAGATGGAAGCTGGGAATGGAGGCTGGCCGTAGTTCTTGAACGGTGAATAAGCACCATGTTTCCGCAGAATTTCCTCAGCAGCCGCGTTAAGGTCTGCGGTGGTAACGCCGGGTTTTAAAAGTTCTTGGACGGCCGCCAACGCTTCAGCATTGACGCGTCCAGCTTCACGCATGAGAGCGATTTCAGCTGCATTCTTGATGCTAATATCCCGATCCCAGGTCATTCTTAATTCCTGAGAACTGCCAATAGGTCGGCAGTCACTTTTTCAATTGATTGGGCACCATCTATATCAGAGAGCAACCCAAGCGCACGATAATATGCAATCAGGGGTGCAGTCTGGGAAAAATAGACTTGGATGCGCCGGGTGACAGTTTCAGCCTTGTCATCATCTCGTTGATATAGCTGCGAACCATCAATGTCACAAACGCCAGGCTTTTTCGGCGGATTATACTTCTCATGAAATACGTGCCCCTGCGCTTTACAGGTCCAGCGACCACTCAGACGTTCGATCAGCGTAGTTTCGGAGGCAGTGATGTACGGAACAAAGTTCACTTTGCCTTCAAATTCGGTCAACAGGCCCGCCAGAGAATCTGCCTGAACCACCGTGCGTGGAAAGCCATCCAAAAGAGCTCCGTTGAGGCAGTCCGGTCGTGAGAGCCGTTCACGGATCATGCTGATGGTCACATCGTCTGGGACCAGGTCACCTTTATTCATAAAGGATTGGGCAAGTTTTCCAAGATCGGTCTTGTTCTTAATATTCTCCCGGAAAAGATCACCCGAAGAAACGTGCGGCAGCCCGGTACTTTCAGCGATGATTTCCGCTTGTGTACCTTTGCCAACACCGGGAGGTCCAAGGAGAACAATGTAAGTTGGCATGCCTGAGCCTATTTCACCAGCCGGGCATCATCGTAGCCGTGCAATTTTAGTTCGGCGTCAATATTCATGAAGGTATCACGGACAACACCCACCACAATGAGAAGACCAGCCGACGAAACCAGGAAAATGGATGTGGAGGACAAAGCTGCTCCAATGCCTACCGCTTTTAGGAGCAGATTGATGAGATATCCCAAGACAGCCACCAAACCCAGGAACAATGCACCCGGGAGCGTAATCCGGCGTTGAACCTTGGTCAGGTATTTCTGCGTCGGAGCACCACGGTTAATGCCAGGGATCTGCGCACCTACTTTCTTCAGATTCTCACCATAATTCTGCTGGGAGAACATCACGTCTGTATAGAAAAAGGTAAAGATCACCACCATCAGGAAGTACAGAAGTTGATATATCCAGGAAGTAGGAGTGAAAGTGGTTCGAATACCTACGGCAAAATTAGCCACCCAGGCTACTTTTGAACTGGTAAAGTAACTGGAAATGATCGCCGGGAATTGCAGAATGGCGCTGGCAAAAATGAGCGGGATCATGCCCGCCAGGTTAACCATCAACGGCAGGGTTCCCTTGACCGGCATGGACATGCGGTTGCCAACCCGCCGTCCAGGATACATGACCGGCATATTGCGGCGTCCTTGTTGGACGTATACAATGGCATAGATAACCGCCACCATCACGACCACCATGGCGACCACCAGGATCCAGCCATGCTGCTTATCCGCCAGGAGTGTGCCAAATTGGGACGGCATACGGGCAACAATACCGGCAAAAATGATCAGGGAGAGCCCTTGACCACGAATGCCATATTCAGAGATCAACTCACCCAGCCAGATGGCGAACATCGTTCCACCGATCATCGTGACCAGTATCGTCAATGATGGCAGCCAGAGGGCGCTGGTGAATCCGAAAGGAACAATTGTTGTCCCGGAACTCTGGCTGGAATATGAATTGAAAATGTTGATTTGACCAAGTGCAGAAAGGGCAGCCATGGGTACGGCCAGATAATAGGTCCACTTTTCCTGCCACTTGCGAGCCTCACGTGGATCTTCTTCCATTTTTCTCTGGAGCGCAGGGAAGATTGGGGTAAGCAATTGCAGGATGATCTGCGCTGTGATGTATGGGTAAACACCCATGGACAGCAGGGAGAAGTGTGAGACCGTACCACCGGAGAGCAGGTCAAGAAAAGCAAAGAATGAGCCCGTACCGCTCAGGTTCGACATCAACGCCTTGAGAGCAGTTCCATTAATTCCCGGTACAGGGACGTTCGCGGCCAACCGGTAAATGACCAGAATGACCAAGGTCACGATTAGTTTGCGACGGATATCCTGTGATTTCCAGAGATAACGCACACCCGAAAATGGGTTTTTCATAAAGGGGCTCCTCGTAAAAACGAGTTATCCAATCAATTCCACCGTGCCACCGGCAGCTTCGATCTTTGCCTTGGCACTCGCGGTAACACGGTCTACGCGTACCTTCAGGGCGGTCTTCAATTCACCGCGTCCCATAATGGCAACCGGGTTGCGCGGGTCGCGGATTAGACGGGCCTGGTCAAGAGTCTCGGGCGTGACTTCAGCGTTGGCTTTGAAGGAGGTTAACTGGTCAAGATTTACTTCGTTAAATTCAACCTCGGTCGGTGGGGTAAAACCCTTGCCACGCACGAACGGCAGGCGGCGGAAAAACGGCAGTTGACCACCTTGCCGGTACAGGTGCCCGCCCGAACCGGCGCGGGAGTTCTGGCCCTTGGTACCGCGGCCAGCCGTCTTTCCCTGGCCAGCTGAAATACCATGTCCGACCCGTTTACGGTTCTTTTTGGGCTTATTGGGTTTAAGATCGTTCAGTTTCATCTTCGTCTCTATTCTTCAATACGAATCAAGTGGATCACTTTCGTCAACATACCCCGCACGGCGGGTGTGTCTTTGTGTTCCACAGTTTGGTTGAGATGACGCAGACCCAGGGCCTGTAACGTTGCTTTTTGCGGGATCGGAAAGCCGATCGGGCTGCGTACCAGCGTCACCTTAATCGTTTTGCCATCGGCATTTTTAGCCATGCTTCTTTCTCCTTTCCCAGTACGGCAGCAATTCTTCTATAGGCTTGCCGCGCCGGGCGGCCTCTTCCTTTGGCGACTTGAGTTCATCGAGCGCCTGGAGAGTCGCCTGAACGATGTTCAGGACATTGGAGGAACCCAGCGATTTGGTCAGGATATCATGTATGCCAACTGCCTCAAGGACAGCTCGCACACCGCCGCCCGCGATCACGCCTGTACCGGGAGAAGCCGGTTTGAGCAGGATGATCGCACCGCCGACTTTGCCGGTCATTTCGTGCGGGATGGTCGTTCCAGAAAGAAAGACCTGGTGCATGTTCTTGCGGGCGCGATCTGTCGCCTTGCGCATGGCATCCGGCACGGCGTTGGCTTTGCCAACACCCATCCCCACTTTTCCGTGGTTATCGCCCATGATCAATGTGACCCGGAATTGGAACCGGCGTCCACCTTTGACCACTTTTGCCACGCGGGCAATTTCAATGACGCGCTCGTCCAATGCTTCAGCTTGCTGTTCAGCTTCTTTTACCTGGTAATCCAACATAGCGTTCTCCAATCAGGCCTTAGAATTCCAGGCCGCCTTCACGGGCGCCATCGGCCAGAGCCTTTATCCGGCCGCTATACTTGAAACCACCGCGGTCGAACACGACCGCTTTCACACCCTTGCCCATCGCACGTTCGGCGATCGCTTTGCCAACCAATTTAGCCTGCTCGGATTTCTTCAGGCCTTTCATCTTGCTGCGTAATTCCTCATCAATGGTCGAAGCAGAAGCAATGGTATTGCCAATATGATCATCGATCACTTGAGCATAAATTTCGGAGAGACTGCGGAAGACACTCAGCCGGGGACGCTGCGCGCTACCTTGCACAATCTTGCGCACACGTGTATGCCGCCGGATGCGAGCTTCAGATCGGGATTTCTCAGCCATGGATTACTTTGCCGCCTTTCCGGCTTTGCCAGCCTTGCGTCGGATCTTCTCGCCCAGATAATGCAGGCCTTTCCCATGATACGGTTCCGGTGGGCGGACATTACGGACATTCGCCGCGGTCTGACCGACCAATTCCTTGTCAAAGCCGCGCACATACACCAGGCGCGCTTTCTGTTCCACGTCAAAGGAAATCCCTACTGGCGGTTCCATCTCTACCGGGTGTGAATAGCCCATGTTCAAGACCAGGTTTTTGCCATTCATCTCGGCCCGATAACCGACACCTTCGATTTCCAAAACACGTTCAAAACCAGCGCTGACACCCTGGATCATATTCGCGAGGACTGCACGGGTGGTCCCATGCAAAGCACGCTCCGCAGGCAGATCAGAATTGCGCGTAATGACAATTTGACCATTTTCCATGGCGATACCGACCAATGAAGAGAACGTGCGCCTCAATTCGCCCTTGGGGCCTTTCACGCTCACGTTCGAACCCTTGAGGTCGATTTGCACGCCAGCCGGGATAACAACAGGCATTCTTCCAACTCGAGACACTTTATTTACCTCCTCTCTTACCAAACCTTGCAGAGGATCTCACCGCCCACACCCAACTGGCGAGCTCGCTGGCCAGTCATGATGCCTTTGGGGGTGGACAGGATGGCTACACCGATGCCTGAAAGTACCCAGGGAATTTCCTGTTTCTTGGTATAGACACGGCGACCAGGACGGCTGACGCGTTCCAGACCAGTGAGGACCGGTTTGCGCTCGCGGCGCTCGCCAATATACTTGATCTTCAGGCGCAGGACTTTCTGGCAGGGTTGCTCGCCATCCGCGATTTCGAAGTTTTCCAGATAGCCTTCTTCTTTCAAGATCTTGGCGATTTCCACTTTGATCTTTGAAAGAGGCATAGCTGTCAGGGTCTGCCCACTCATCACGGCATTACGGATGCGTGTCAACATATCAGCAATTGGATCAGTCATGCTCATTTTCTACCTCCACCCGGCTACCAGGACGACTTCATGACGCCGGGGATTTTCCCTTCCAGCGCGAATTCGCGGAAACAGATCCGGCACAGGCCAAACCGGCGAATATAACCGCGCGGGCGTCCGCAACGCGAGCAGCGATTGCGTACTTGGTTGGAATACTTCCGGCGTTGTTCTCGATATTTCATGCAAGTGCTTGCCATAGTTATTCTTCCTTCTTAAACGGCATGCCCAGCAGTGACAACATCAGCCGCGCATGGTCGTCGGATTTGGCTGTGGTCACGATCGTGACCTCCATGCCTCTCATCTTATCAATCTTATCGTATTCGATCTCCGGGAAGATCAACTGGTCCCGCAGGCCAAGAGTATAGTTGCCGCGCCCGTCGAAGGCATCCGGAGAAATGCCGCGAAAGTCACGCACGCGCGGGAGAGCGGTGTTAACCAACCGGTCAAAGAATGCCCACATTTTAGCGCCGCGCAAAGTCACCTTGGTGCCAATGATGCGTCCCTCGCGCAGTTTGAAGTTGGCAATGCTTTTCCGCGCCTTGGTCATGATCGGTTTCTGGCCAGTAATGGTTGTCATATCGCCCATGGCTGCTTCAAGCATTTTCGGATTATCCATTGCTTCACCGCCCAGACCGATATTGACCACGATCTTTTCGATATGCGGTACCTGCATGACATTCTTATACTGGAATGCTTTGCGCAGAGCCGGAACAGCTTCTTTTTGGTATTTTTCCTGCATTCTATTCATAAATTAATGCTCCACCGGCGGCTAATCGATCAACGCCTGGCATTTCTTGCAGACGCGGTGTGCGCCTTCATCGTCGCGCTGGACACCGATACGGCTCGGTTCGCCACACTTCGGGCACACCAGCATAATATTCGAGATGTCGAGCGGGGCCTCGAACTTGATACGGCCAGGGTTGATCGTGCGGCCCTGAGTCTGCACCTGACGCTGGTGTTTGGTATGTACGTTCACACCTTGTACCACCACCCGATGCTCGTCCGGCAGAACTTTGATCACTTCGCCGCGCTTGCCCTGGTCTTCCATTTTCCCGCTGATGATCTCAACGGTATCACCCTTACGGATCTTGACTCTCATCGTTCGCTCCTCAACTGGCCTAAAGCACTTCCGGGGCCAGCGAAACAATCTTCATAAAGCCCTTTTCACGCAATTCACGTGCCACCGGGCCGAAGATACGGCTGCCCTTCGGGTTCTGGCCGTCGGTATCCAGGATGACTGCTGCATTGTCGTCAAAACGGATATAGGAGCCATCCTCGCGGCGCCATTCCTTGTTACAACGCACGATCACAGCCTTGACGATCTCGGATTTCTTGATCGACCCATTCGGTGTAGCCAATTGGACCGCCCCCACTACGACGTCACCAATCCTACCGTAGCGGCGGGTCGAACCACCCATCACGTGGATAACCAGGATTTCGCGCGCGCCGGTATTATCAGCAATTTTCAGGCGAGACTCATGCTGAATCATGGCTGTGCCTCCACCTGGGATTCTCCAACTTCAGGCGCTGCCACATCAGGTACCGGTGCCACTTCCGCTACACCGGTATCGGCAGTGCGGATTTCATGTTTGATGATCGACTCGACCACCCAGCGCTTATCGCGTGATAGTGGGCGGCTTTCCACGATCTGAACCTTATCACCGATCTGGCAACCCAGTTCATCATGAGCCTTGACGCGCTTGCTCAAATGCACTACCTTGCGGTAAAGCGGGTGCCGGAATGTTCGGCCGATCTCAACCACAACAGTTTTGGTCATTTTATTACTGGTGACAACACCAGTTATTCGACGACGCTCATTCATGCTTCACCTTCCTGTACTACTGTCGTCCGGGAACGCTCGTTGAAGATGGTCTCCATGCGGGCGACATCACGCCGTAGCAGGCGTATGCGGCTGGTATCAGTTAACTGACCGCTGACCTGCTGGAAGCGGTATTTCATCAACTCCTCGCGCATATCCGACAGTTTTGCTTGCATTTCTTCCACCGACATCTTACGGATCTCTTCGGTTTTCATGCCTACTCTCCTGCCGCTACATCACTACGGGCGATGATCTTGGTCTTGATCGCAAATTTATGCCTGGCCAGGGTCAGCGCCTCACGAGCGGTGGCTTCATCCAAACCGCCGATTTCGAACATGACACGGCCGGGTTTGACCACAGCCACCCAATATTCCACGTTACCCTTGCCTTTACCCATACGGGTTTCCGGCGGTTTCTGGGTGTAGGGTTTATCCGGGAAGATGCGGATCCAGACCTTACCGCGGCGCTTCATTGCATGGACCAGTGTGCGGCGGGCAGCTTCGATTTGACGGGCAGTCACCCACCCCGGTTCCATCGCCAGCAAACCATAATCGCCGAACGAAATCTCGACGCCGCGCGATTCCTTCCCCTTCATACGGCCACGCATCTGCTTGCGGTACTTCACACGTTTTGGCATTAACATAGCATCAACCTCACTTCACAGACGCCTCGCCTACTCGCTAACGTAGACGCCCTCGGTAGTCTCGACTTTTTCTTCAACTTCGGCTTTCATGTCGCCATGATAGACCCAGACTTTGACGCCGATACGGCCATAAGTCGTCGCGGCTTCAGCACGGGCAAAATCAATATCCGCACGTAAAGTTTGCAGTGGCACCCTGCCATCGCGCAGCCAAACGGTACGCGCCATTTCTGCGCCTCCCAATCGGCCAGCCACCTCGATTTTGATCCCTTGCGCGCCCTGCCGCATCGCCTGTTGAATGGCACGTTTCATCGCCCGGCGGTAGCTGATGCGGCGTTCCAGTTGATCGCCAATGTTATGCGCAACCAGGTAAGCATCGCAATCAGGGGCTTTGATTTCTTTAATATCCAGATCAACTTTCTTACCAGTTAACCCTTCAAGGGCCACACGGACTTTCTTGATGCCTTCGCCTTTGCGGCCGATCAGGATGCCCGGTTTGGCCGTAAATACGGCTACCTTCAATTTACCGGGATAGCGTTCCACGTCAATTCGGGAGACACCTGCACGGCCTGATTCTTTGTAGAGCATGTCGCGGATGGCGAAGTCCTGCAACAATTGCTCACGATATTGAGCACCTTCCGCGAACCAGCGGCCACGCCAGTCCTGAGTGACATTCAGACGAAAACCAATCGGATGAACTTTGCGACCCATAAGATCTCCTTCGTCCTTTCTTTGCCGGTTAGGCAACCTCGCGTTCGCGCAGGACAATTGTCACGTGCGATGAACGGCGTAGGACCGGCTTGAAGCGACCGCGTGCTCCGAAACGGCGCCATTTACGGGTGGGCGCTTCGTCGGCAAAGATTTTAGCAACGATCAGGTCGTCGCGGCTGACGCCGAAGTTCTCCTCGGCATTGGCAAC
>CAISEG010000053.1 GCA_903884265.1 uncultured Anaerolineales bacterium
CGAAACTGACGTGGCGCTGATAGGGGGGGTGAAAGGCAGGAAAGGCGCAAGCTCTGCCGGGAGGACGCAATCCGTCAGCAGGAAGCAACCTGCAATAAAGGTCAAAAACAATCGTACTTTCATTGGAAACCTACTGCGTCATGCATAAATACTTGAACTTTCCTAGAACGATGGACTCGCCCATAACCGAAATTTGGTTCGGTTATGGGTGCAGTACTCTGAAGAATTATCATACCTGAATGCCAGACAATAACCCTATACAATTTTGAAAGGGAGGTAATCAAGAGTTTCAGATAAAAGAATGCGGGTGACCTTCTTAGGGTGATTCCTGCGTGGGCAAAAATGGCAAACCCAGCCGCTCCTGGAGCAGGTTTTCAGCCAGGAAATAACCACTCTAATGAAGATAAGTTGCCATGTCAACCCCACCGTAGCGATAGTGCCAGGGCTTTTAGGTCAGACCAGTCCATGGCTCAGCCTCTGGCAAGTCCGTCAACGTAAACCCACATTCATAAGCATGGGGTGTCAGCTAAACCCCCTCACTGGTCTGCGAAGAAAGCGGGAAAACTACATCAACGAGTCGCCGGTTAATCTGGGAAGCTCCGGCAAACCAAAGTCCACGACCGTACCCAATTGGTGTCCACTGTGACCGGGTGGAGCCCTGACCTAGGAGCCATAAGCGGGGTCCTCACCCTGCCAAATGTTGTAAGTGTAAGCCTGTTCGAAATAGCTCCGATATGCGGAAAGACCTATCGGCGAGAGACCGCCGTCTTTCATTAACGCGATCACCATTCCCAACGCACGAGGAGCAAATCGGGTTACGAGCCATCATTTAAAGCATCAACCAGTAGATTTATATTCTTCGGTGATGGCAAATTCAAGCGCAAGATTCGTCTTCCCCTTACAGACAGGGCTTCGTAATCGCCAAGAGCCTGCGCCCGTTCTAAAGTTCCAAAACTCATGCTCTGCTCCGGTATCTCCAGATCTTCAGTAGGGTCGGCGGTGATTTGCAGGAAAAGACCCGAATCAGGCCCACCTTTGTGAAGTTGTCCGGTGGAATGCAGGAAGCGGGGTCCAAATCCCAAAGTTGTGGCACACCCGGTCTTCGCCCGAATTTGAAGGCGCAGGTCCGCCAGAGCTGCCGCCATTTCAGGGTTGCGGGGCAGGTAGGCATTGATCGCAATGTAATCGCCTTCATGGGCAGCGGCCAGGAAAACTTGCAGAAGCTCCTCCAAGCTATTTCCGGTGAGAGGCATGGTAGAGAACACCCTCATCCCACCCTTTTCCCAGCTGGGCTGGCCTTCGTCAAAGTGCTTAGATTCGCTATATGCAGATATTTTGGTTTTAGTGCGATCTTTCGAATCCTGTACATCTGGCTGGTCGAAGGCATTGACGCCCAGCACTACACAGGCGATAGCGGTTGCCACTTCCCAGCGGAAGAACTCAGCCCCCAAATCATAAGCATCAGTGAGATTGAATACCAATATCGGATGACCAAACTCCTGAAGACCTTTCATGGCTGCATCCAGCTTTCCCTCCCGGCGCAAATAGACAAAAAGCCTGTCGGAGCAGTAACTTTCAGGGGCAGTTAGCTGTTCACCAGCCACCGGAAGAATCCCCTTGCCCAGCTTCCCACTCGATTCAGCCACCAACTGCTCCAACCAAGCGTCAAAGGGTAAAACCGATTCATCAGCTAGGATGGTTAGTTTATCGCGACCATCCAAGGCAGCTTGGCCGAGGATCGCACCCAGCACAAGGCCCGGATTGCGCGTCCCACTTACATCGGGAGCACACTGGCGCATCATCCAATCGGCGCGGTCGAGAAGGAGGCCCAAGTCGATTCCCATCAGTGCAGCCGGGACCAAACCGAAGTGGGTCAAAGCAGAATAACGCCCGCCTACAGTGGTGTCCGCATGGAAGATTTTACGGAAACCGCGGGCGTTTGCAAGTGCATCCAAGATGGTGCCCTGATCGGTAATGGCGATAAAATGACTGCCAGTATGACCGCTGCGTTCCCAGAAATAGTTGAACATGGCATTGATCTCCGCCGTTTCACCTGACTTGGATGAGACAACATAAAGAGTCTTTTCGGGTGGGAATGTCTTGCCTGCAGCAAGTACCTGGGCGGGATCGGTGGAATCAAGTACGGAGAAAACAACTTTCCCAATTAAAACTGGAGAGAAGACCAGATCAAGCACTTCTGGAGCAAGGGAAGAGCCACCCATACCAAGTAGTAGGATGTGATCCAACCCATCGGCGCGGACCTGGGAAACAAAGTTGTCCATCTCCTTCAAGCCGGCCCGTGAACTGTGCGGAAGGTCCAGCCAGCCGAGGCGTTTTTTAACTTCATCCTGACCAGCCTTATCGGCAGCCCAAAGAGTCGGGTCGTGGGACCAGAGACGGGCTGGAGCGGCGTCTGTAATAAGGCTCGAGACGCGACGTTTAACGGAGGCAGCTAAAGGTCCGAGTGCGTCTACAGCGGCGATACGCCGCTCGTCTATCGTTTTGAGCATGACAGCGAACGCATCCGCAAACGTCTTCACACCCTCAACTTCCAGTTCCTCAGTCACTTTTTCCATCGAAATACCCAAAGCTTCAATCTCCTTTAGTACTTTGCGGGCCTCATCGAGATAGTCCAAAATAGTAACCTTGGGGACACCATGATCACGGAAGGCTTCGAGGGTTTGCGGTGGAACGGTATCTACAGTACCTGGTCCAATGAGACTATTTACATAAAGTGTATCGGGATAGGCCGGGTTCTTGGTGCTGGTCGAAGCCCAGAGCGGGCGTTGCAGATTACAGCCAGCCGCCTGGTAGCGGGCAAAGCGCTTTCCGCCAAAAACATTTCGGAACTCTTCGTAAGCCAGTTTAGTATATGCGATGGCGGTTTTACCACACAAGGGAGAGCCCTCTGGCAAGAGGTCGTCCACCTTTGTATCCATGCGGGATACAAAGAAAGATGCAACAGAGGCAATATGGTGAACTGGCAACCCGGCCTCAAGGCGCATGTCAAGACCGGCCAGATAAGCGTCTATGACAGCCCGATAGCGCTCGATGGAAAAGATGAGGGTAATATTGATGTTTATCCCTGCCGCAATGGCATCCCGAATGGCGGGTAGACATTCCTTGGTGCCTGGAATTTTGACCATAAGATTCGGACGGGCAACCCAACCCCAGAGTTGTTTCGCCTGGGCAAGAGTGCCCTCTGTGTTATAAGCCAGGGATGGATTCACTTCAAGGGAGACGTAACCATCCGTCCCGTCTGTCTCACGATAAAGTGGAGCGAATAGATCGCAGGCGTCGCGAATATCTTCGATGGCAAGCTGCCAGAAGATCTGATCAGCCTCCCAGCCGGACCATGCCAAAGGAATTAAGGCTGAATCATAATCGTTTGTCTTGGCTATCGCGTTATTAAAGATGGATGGATTGGATGTAACCCCACGGATATCACCGCGTTCAATCATGGCAGCCATTTCACCGTTTTTTCCATCCGGAGATCTTACAAGCAGTCGGCGCTGAATATTGTCATACCAGATAGATTGTCCAAGTGTATGGAGTTGCTGAATAGTTGAAGTCATAGGGGGATCCTCGGTAAGAATTCGGTCGGGCATCAGCTCGACCCACGATTTTAACGATATTAGTTTTTTTAGCGCGCTTCCAAGTTCCTGATCTTGGCGACCCGGCGGGCATGGCGTTCCTGCCCTGGATCATTCCCCTCAAAACGGGCCGCCAGGAAGGAGGTGACGATCTCTTTCGCAAGTTCAGGACCAACAACGCGTGTCCCAATACACAAAACACTCATATCATCGTGCTCGACACCCTGGTGGGCAGAATAAGTATCATGACAGACACAAGCAAATATCCCTTTCATTTTATTGGCTGCAATACATGCCCCCACTCCGGATCCGCACAGTAAAATCCCGCGCTCAGCCTGTCCCGATTGGATCAGGAGTCCTAGCTTTTCGGCGTAATCGGGGTAGTCCACAGGCTCGGTGCTGTCGGTCCCCAAATCAAAAACCTCGTACCCGGCAGAACGGCTCGTTTCTGTTATTGTCGATTTCAGCAGAAAGCCAGCGTGATCACAGGCTATTGCAATTTTCATAGTCATACCTCCGTTAGGATTACCGCATTGATTTTACCATGCAGATTGAAGTGAGTATCAGTTGTCATTCCGGGTTAAGTGTGCCATAATTGACAAAACAATCAAATAAGATTAATCGTTCCAGGAGATACCATGGCTACTCCCGTGCCCGTCCAACAAATCGCTGAAGATATCAGACGCCTGCAATCGAAAGTGAGTGACCTGCAAGGAAGTGTGCGCCTGGCAAAGGCACGTGATGCGGTGGAGGACCTGCAAACCACCGTCAATAGTACCGCTCAGCGGATCGCAACCTTGCGAACGCTCGGTTACGTCTTTGAGAAAGATCTGGAAAACCAAGCGCAGGCTTTTGTAGAATCCTGGGCGCTCCTGTACCCGAACCTGCAATCACAGATCAATTCACAGTCCACCACTCTGATGAATTCACTGCGTCCGATCGAAATGCAAATGCCACAATTGAACGTAATGGCTGGCAACCCGGCAGCGGCACGCGGGCTGCTTGGTTCGATACAGTCCGCGGTGGTCATGCTGGAGGATAAAGTCTTGGCTACCGAAAAGACGATCGAGGGGATGTACGACCAGTTCAACAACCAGGTCTACCAGTTGACGAAACATTTGAACGAAATCGAATACCTGGCCACCCAACTGGCGGAAGCGACTTTCCAACTTCTACCAACCGAGAGTGGTATCGCAGCGATCAAGGCAGTATGGTGCAAGACAGGGAAGGAGCAGAAAGGCGATCCAGAAGGCGTCCTGTTCCTCACCGACCAGCGCATCCTCTTCGAGCAAAAAGAAGAAATAGTAACCAAGAAGGTGCTGTTCGTGGCGACCGAAAAACAGAAAGTTCAGCAACTTCAGATTGAATGTTCAGTCATATTGGTAGATAAGATGGAGACAAGCAAACAAGGAATGATGAAGAACGAGGACCATATCGAGATCCGTTTTGCCAGCGGTGCACCGGTGGAAATGGTCCACTTCCACATCTGGCAGGATAACGCCACTTGGCTGCAACTCATCAACCGTGCCAAAAGCAGAGGTTTCGACAATGGCCGCGCCGTGGCAATCGATCAGACCGCAGTGGAAAAAGCCAAAGCCGCACCTGTTCAATGCCCGAATTGCGGCGGGACCATCACTGAAGTAGTGATGCGCGGGATGGACAGGATTAAGTGTGAGTATTGCGGATTTGTCATCCGGCTTTAAAAACAAGGAATCAACAAAAAGCAGCAGGTGAAAACCTGCCACTTTATTTATTCAAATAGGACCAATTATAAATAAGTATCTTTTAATCCAGAAACCGGCAAAGTAATTTGCCCCTCCTGCTGATTACCAATCCAGACCACATCACTTGGTTGACTGACTGCCAGGTAAGCGGTGAAAGCCGCCACCAAAGCATCCAATTCTTCGGGAGTATAGATGAACTCCAATGGTAAAACACCATTCAACAACCGGTGGCGGGTTATTTCTTCAAAGAACTCCATCGGATCTTTGATGCCCATATCCTGCTCGTAGAGCAGCAACTGCCTCTGCAAACGCCCTTCGAGGGTCGGCTTTGGCAAGGGGATTTGCCCAAGGAGAGCGCAATAGGCTGCATGCGGATGCGTTTCGAGCCATTGGTGGGTTGCGTTCTCAGATGGATAAGGTTTATACCCGGTCCCATCCAACTTCCGATAGAAATCAAAACCCGTCTGCATCCAAGCCGCGCAGGTCTCCGACCGGGAGGATGTCGGCGAAACAGAGATACCGCGGCCACGTAATTCGTGCTCTGCCAAGCGCATATCAGCTCCGCGCAAATGTCCAGGGGTCAGGTTTTGTTTTTCCAGATTTTTTCGAACCAGTCCTTTGTTCGGGCAGTGCGGGGCATTGACAGCCACCACCGTAGCCTGCTGACCCCCCAGGAATGCGAGCACTTCTTCTTCCTCTCCCGCAGCCAATACCACTAATTGGCAATTCTCATCGATGGCGGCGTACGTAAATGGGTGGCGTCCACCGGAAGGATCAATCCCAATGAAAGTTGTTTTTGAGATTAGCATAGGAGCCTTACTGTCTGGATTATGGTAAACTGACTATCAATAGTTTAGACCAAAAAGGGTTTAAAAGCAACATGGATAAGATACTGATTAAAAACCTGCGCGTGCTAGGGATTCTTGGTGTGAATGAGGGGGAGCGGACGACTCTGCGCGATATTGTCATCAGCGTGACACTCTTCGCGGATACGCGCCGTGCAGGACAAACCGATAATCTCACAAATTGCGTGGATTATTCGCAGGTGATAAAAGAAATCCGGGCCCTGGTGGTGGAGGCGCGAAGGTTCACGGTGGAAGCACTGGCAGAGGATGTCGCCAATCTATGTCTTAGCAGGCCAGGGGTGCGTAAAGTGACAGTCAGAATTGAAAAGCCTGGTGCTGTAGCAAATGCAGAGTCAGTCGGAGTGGAAATCGAACGCGCCAATTAAATCTGCAACGGCGTAGCACCCCTGCTGATATTATCGAGGAACTCCTGCCGCGAGGCCAAGTTGGCACGGAAGGCCCCATGCATGGCAGAGGTAGTCAGACGGGCATTGTGTTTCTGTACGCCGCGCATGCTCATACACAGGTGGAGGGCTTCCACGACGACAGCTACTCCTTGCGGGTGGAGCAAGTCGCGGATGAAATCGGCGATTTGACGAGTCATACGCTCCTGGACTTGCAAGCGGTGTGCATACAGGTCAACAATGCGGGGGATTTTGGAAAGGCCAAGGACTTTCCCATCCGGGATGTATGCCACATGCACACGTCCCATGAACGGCAGCAAATGATGTTCGCAAAGACTGTAAAACTCGATATCGCGGACGATTACCATCTCATCGTATTTGATCTCGAATAAGGCATCATTGACCACCATGACCGGATCCATTTGGTAACCAGACAGCAACTCGACATACATGCGGGCAATACGTTCGGGTGTGCGCCTTAAGCCATCGCGGTTGGGATCTTCGCCAACCGCAGTTAAGATCAGCTGCACGGCAGACTGAATTTTGCCAATATCGATTTTGTTCTTGGCAGCCAGTTCATCGTCAATGTTATCGTCAAAATCAACATATTCCATGGGTCACTCACAAGAAACTGGCCCGGAATGTCTTCCTGGCCAGAGTAAACGGTCCGCGAAAATTAGCCAATTTTCGGCTCGATAAGCCCATAACTACCGTCGCGGCGATGGTAGAGCACATTGATGGAATTCGTCTCTAAATTGAAGAAAATGAAGAAGTTATCGTGGCTGAGTAATCGCATCTGCTCCAGCGCCTCGGATTCGCTCATCGGGATCAGGTCAAAAGTCTTATGCCTGGCAATAACCTGAACCTCTTCTCTGCCTGCCTCTTCGGGAATTGGGACAACTTCTGCAGCAGAACGACCATCACCACGGCCATGGAAATGCTTGCCCTTATAGCGATCCAATGCTCGCTGCATTTTGTCAATGGCACAGTCAAAAGCAGCAGTGATATCGTCTCCGCGTTCCTCGATGCGCAATAATGCCCGGCGTCCCCGCGCAGTAATCTGAGCGACATTCCGGTCTTTGGCGCTACGCGCCGATTTAATGAAAGTCAGGTCCACTCTGGCTTGCTCGATCTCATTCAGGTAGCGATCCAATTTGGAGGTTTTCTTGGTAACGTAGTCCTTCAAGCTGTCAGCTATTTCCAGGTTCCGTGAAAAAATATCTACTTTGACTGCCATAGGTTCCTCCTGTGAGATTTGGATATTGGTTCTATACGGGATTCAAACCGTGATGCGGTAGAGCACGAGCCAGCGTAAGTGCATAGACTGACTCCGCGCCGGCATCCAGCAGAGCAAAAGCGCATGCTGAAAGCGTAGCTCCGGTGGTGGCGACATCATCCATGAGAAGAGTTGTTTTCCCGTGAACCTGCCCTGGGTCTGCTTGAAAGGCACCTGAGACGTTCGCTTTCCGTTCAGCAATTGTCAGCCCCACCTGAGATCTGGTTTCGCGCAACCGAGCGATTGCCTGGGGAGCATAACGCCAGTGGTTAGCCACAGCAAGCGGCAAGGCCACTAATCCAATCTGATTATAGCCGCGTTCTTTCATCCGCTCTTTCCCTAAAGGGACTGGGATTACCAAATCGACTGGCCAACCTAGCGTGCCAACATACTCACTCAGGTGTTGTGCCAGGGCATCACCCAAAGACAAATTCCGGCGGTATTTTAAAGTATGCAGTGCGTGACGGATGGGACCCTCAAAAACCAGCCAGGAACGCATCATTTTAAAGGGGGGAAGTGACCCTATACAACCCTTACATTGACCTGGACGGGAAACCGGCAAACCACATTTCCAACAAACAGGTTCCGGTACTTTCTGAACCTGTTTCTGGCAGTCCGGACACCAGCGGTATCCTACCCGATTGCATCCCCCACATACTGGTGGAAAAAGCCAGTCCAGACCACCCCACACCAACTGGTTTAACCAGTATGTTGAAGCCACGCTCTGTCAGCACCTTACATAAAGTACTTCAACGATCCATAGAGACGGAAACCAGCCGGGGTCAACAACACGATCATCAAGGCAGGAAAGATGAATAGTCCCATCGGGAAAATCATCTTAATCGGTGCCTTATGAGCTTCTTCTTCGGCATGCTGGCGCCGCTTAACCCGCATCTGGTCAGATTGGATACGCAACACTTTTGCCATGCTGACGCCCAGCATCTCCGACTGAATGACTGCAGCAACAAAGCTGGTCATCTCGGGTAGACCCAGTCTTTCCGACATGTCTCTTAAAGCATCACGGCGCAACTTGCCTAATTGGATCTCTCTAATTACACGGCCAAAAGCCATAGACAATTCGTTATCCCATTTTTCATTGACCTTAGACATGGCCGCGTCAAAACCCAAGCCTGCTTCCACGCAGATTGTCAATAGATCAAGGGCATCCGGCATTGCTTTGCGAACGCCTTTCTGCCGGCTGTTAACCTTGCTCCTGATCCATAGATCCGGGAAGAAGTAACCAATTATTGTAAAAAGCAACACAATTAACAACTTTATGGGAAGTGAAAAAGTCCTGGAGAAAAGTGAAAGCAAGAATACCAAGCCGCCAAATAGTCCTGCGGCTACAAAATGCAGAACCATGAACGTGGAGGCATCCATCCGGCCAGGATTCCCGGCCATTTCAAGGCGGATACGTGTCTGCTCCACAACATGTTGAGGGGTAAAGCGGGAGGAGATCTCACCCAGGCGACGCATGATCGGCATCACGACGCGTTCAGAAAAAGGCTGGGATAGTTCAATTTCCTCAAGCGAAACGGCCTCACCGCGCTGGCTGTACTCAGCCATGCGTTCAGCCAGAGGATCCTCTTGCTGAGTTTTCGATTTTTGGATGCCGGCCCTGACCAGAACAGCCGCACCGCCGATCACGCCAATGACTACCACGAGAATAATGATCGTTTGAAGCATGTTACACCTCTACATTAGCAATGCGAGTCATTACAAAATATCCAATGGAAATCAACACCCCAGCAGCGCCCAAGGCAATGCCTCCGCATAGAAGATGGTCTTTATTAAAGAATTCCATTACATAACTGCGGTTCAAGAACCACAAAATGCAGAGTAGACCGACGGGCATCAGCGCAAGCGCACGGCCGGAATACATCGCCTGGGCTGTCAGGGAGCGAATATCACCCTTAATACGAATACGCTCACGGATCGTGTAGGAGATGACATCCATGATCTCAGCTAAGTTACCGCCAACCTCTCGCTGCACGTTGATGGCAGTAACAAGAAAATCAAGATCCTGGCTGGGGATGCGTCGAAGAAGATTGGCGAGCGCCTTCTCCATCGGAATACCAAGTTGCATTTCCTGCACGACGCGTCTAAACTCATCGCAGATTGGAGCTGGTAACTCCTTACTAACAGCTTCCATGGACTGTAATGTGGAGAAACCTGCCCTGAGCCCGTTTACCATTAAGTTCAACATATCAGGTAATTGGTCATTGAAGCGGGTCAAGCGCTTCGATTGTTGACTTTTTACATACATTCGAGGAAGTAACGCACCAATGGCTCCACCAATTACAGCAGAAATAAGAAGTCTTCCACCAAGCATAAATGCAATCAATCCTACACCAATAATCGCAATCACATACAAAGCGATATACTCGCCAGGTTTGAATTTCAAATCGGCACGAGCCAATTCGCGGGAAATACGGTCGCCAAAGGATGATTTTTCGACACTTCTATTCACCCAATCGGTCAGCGCGCCTTTGGAGTCTTTTGTTTCTATCTTTTTATCTTCTTCGAGATACTTGTTCAGGCGATCATCGATCGAGGTCTTATCACCGGTTGCCGATATAACAATTCCAACAACCAGCAACACCAGAGCAATTACACCGCCGCCAATTAGTATAATATTAGTCATTGATCACCTATTCAAAATCGGATCCGCTTATGTCTTTAATATCTTTGCCGGCTGCCGACACCAAAGATCGAGGGAGGCAAGTGGATACCAGCAGCTTCAATTTTCTCCATGAATTTCGGACGGAGACCGGTCGGGCGCATGTGGCCAATCACTTTTCCGTTCTCCAAGCCGGTCTGTTCGAAAACAAACAGATCCGTTGTGGTAATAACATCCCCTTCCATACCACTGACCTCGGTGATATTTGTCACTTTGCGTGACCCATCGCGCATGCGCTCCTCATGGACTATCATATCAATTGCTGAAGAAACCTGTTCACGAATTGCGCGCACCGGTAAATCCATTCCAGCCATCAATGTCATCGTTTCGAGACGTGACAAGGTATCACGTGGAGAGTTCGAGTGTAAGGTAGTCATGGAGCCATCATGACCAGTATTCATGGCTTGTAACATATCTAGCGCGGCATCATCGCGGATCTCGCCAACAATGATCCGGTCTGGACGCATACGCAGGGCATTTACAACCAGGTGTCGAATGGTAATTTCACCACGACCTTCAATGTTCGGCGGGCGAGATTCCAAGGTAACTACATGCTCCTGGCGCAGTTGAAGTTCCGCTGCATTTTCTATGGTAAGTATGCGTTCATCGCTCGGAATAAAACCGGAAAGAACGTTAAGCAAGGTGGTTTTACCAGAACCTGTACCTCCGGAGATAACAATATTCAACCTCGCCTCAACACAGGCCTTTAGAAACTGAAGAGATTCTGGTGTTAGGGTACCGAATTGAACCATCTGCTCAATGGTGATAGGTATTTTTGAGAATTTACGAATGGTCAATGTCGGTCCGACCAAGGAAATGGGTGGAATAACGGCGTTTACGCGGGAACCATCTGCTAAACGGGCATCCACGTATGGACTGGATTCATCGATACGGCGTCCCAGTGGAGCAACGATACGGTCAATGATGCGCATAACATGATCGTTGCTTTCAAATGTCACCGGTACACGATGGATTTTACCCTTGCGCTCAATATAGATGTTCTTTGCCCCGTTTACCATTATTTCTGTGACCGTTTCATCTTCAAGAAGAGTTTGTAGAGGCCCCAAGCCAAGAATCTCAGCCGTTATCTGTTCGAAAAGGCGGGCACGTTCCGGTCTTGAAAGGACAATGTTCTCCTCACTCAATATTTGCTCAAACAACCCCTGAATTGTCTTGCGAACTTCCTCAGTTTTCGTGATATCCATGGATGGATCAAGTTCGGCCAAAAGCCGGTTTTGGACTCGCGTTTTGAGGTCAAAGTATGTTCCCTCTTGAGGCGTCGTGCTGGGAGCGCTCACCCTGCGAGCTTGCAAAGAGGACAAACGGGATGCATCTCCGCCAGGCGCCTGGGAAGCGTCAGAGGTCTGTTCGGTAGGCTTCCCTTGACCTTGTTCGATCCGCTTAAGTAAAGACATTATTTCCTCCTAATTACCAATTACCGTTTAGCCACTGTTACTAGCTCTTCTTCCCGTTTGACTAGTTTAGCCCGTAACGCTTCAGCCAATATATAAATGCCTCGGGCTGCTGGTTGGGTTTTATTATCCAGCATGAAAGGTACACCCCGGTTAACCGCGGGGATCACCGTACGTTCATCAAGAGGAATGACAGCCAGCACTTCCTGTTTAAGATTCTCGCCGACTTTCTCTGGAGAAATCGCAATCCGCTTGTCGAACTTATTCATCACGAATGCTATTTTTTCCGCCGGGATATTCAAAGTCAACAGGAGGTCTAGAAACAAACGAGCGTTCTTGATCGAAGGGATATCTTGAGTGGCAACAAGGATAATAGAATCGGCGATATCAAATACCGATAAGGTTACATCCGTTAAATGTGCACTGCTATCCACGATCACGTATGCATAAAGTTGGCGCAAATAGCGCAGCAGTTTCGAGAATTGATCTGCATTTACTTTTTCAGCATTTTCAGGGCGAGACGGTGATGCCAGAATATGCACACCGGAGGCCGCGTTTTTGATCAAAACATTATCTACAATTTCAGGATCCAATTCATCAACCCGCGGTGCCAAGTCTAAGACGGTATTCTTCCCCTGCTCGTTCAAAAAGATGGCTACATCTCCGAACTGAAGATTCGCATCCACAATAACGACACGTGTCTCCTCGTTATGCAATGCAACTGCAAGGTTTACTGCGATCGTGGTACATCCTGTCCCACCCTTTGGACTATAGACGAGAATGATTTTTCCCCGATTCAGCCCAACGCTTTTCATTGGTTGGTTGGAACCACTCTGTGAAGTGACAAATACCTGGCTGGTCTTGGAGCGTTCTTCGCGTGCCATCTTGCCGGCCCGGCGGATGGCTGCTACGAGTTCATCCGGCATGGGAGGTTTTGTAAGGAAATCGCGTGCACCTACCAGCATTGCCCGGCGCATATAATTCTGATCCCCCTGAACCGAAAGGATCACAACCTGAACAGCTGGCATCTTCTGCCGAATCGCTTCTGTGGCAGCGATGCCATCCATATCAGGCATATTGATGTCCATCAAAACGACATCAGGATTCGATTCTTGGGTTATTTGGATCGCCTCACGGCCGGTCCGCGCAGCAGCAACCACTTCGATATCCGCCTCAAACTGTAGCAGTTTTCGAACGTTTTCGCGCGTTTCAGCAACATCATCCACAATTACCACGCGAATCTTTTCGCCATCAGCCATCAAAAATCTCCATCGATCGGTTTACTGCTCCTTGTAGAGAATCGTAGACCTTGAACAAACGGAGCACAGGGATCAGTGGATATTTTATTGCACATCCTCGTGCAATCCCCTGGTAAGCGAACCAATACCATGTGATTCAGTATCGACGCAGTCCCTGGACAACTTTCAAAGATCTTATCTCTACGGTACGGGCGTCGTATCGTTAGGCAATTTAGGATCCAGAAGGTTATCAAGACGCGGCTGCACGGCATATGGTAACTTCGCCGGAACTGGAATATTGTATTGGGTCAAAAGATATTCCAGCATGGCTGCATCGGTCTGCACAGCTGGTCCGGTGCTGTTGGGATTGCGGAGGGTCAGGGTGATTTTTGCACCACTATAAACAAGGAATACGAGTGTGTTGGCATCATCCGGTGAAACCATAAGAGTAACAATATCCGGGCGTGTGATTGCAGTAACTACCTGCTGCCCAGCAGGTGCAGGGGTAGCAGTTGGCACAGGTCCAGATTCAGGTAAAGTTGCCTGGTCAGAGGCTTCGCCTGGCAGAGGGAAAGATCCCACATGGAGCACCTGGACATTTTGTACGATCATTTGTGTCACCAAGCGCGGGCGTTGCCCTTCTGATGGGACAAGGTAAACCGGCTGGTTCAGTGTTTCATCTAAAACCGTAGTTCCCACTCTTGACCCTTCTCCGCCGGACGAGATGAGCGCAGTCAATTGAGTCCCAGTGGCACTCAATCCCGGGGATAAGACACCGGCAGTTAAATTGGGGAGAATGCTCTGGTTGGTGGGGTCAACATCCACAAGTAACATGGTCACAATGATATCAACATAATCACCATCGCGAATCCCGTACGCCACAGATGAGAGACGTGTGATGGGAATAGCCACAGCTGTCAGCCCCTGCGGGATGAATGGAGCCCAAGTGGAGCCAGGTAAATTAACGTTCCCTGCTGTCGACGTGACCATCGAATCTGTGATCGGTACACCTTGGGAAATTGTATACTTGGCATACATATTCACAACATCGGCTTTGTTGGTGAAAAGCCCTTGGACGAGTGCGGTATCAGGGATCTGGATAGTACTCAACATCGCTTCGGTGATGGCCGTGCCAGGAGAAATATTCTGGCCAGCTGTAACAATTTCCACGAGTTGCGTTTGCTGGGTAACCTGCGTTATAGGAGGTGTGGTGGTACGGTGCATCCACAACCAGCCTGCCACAGCAGCCACGGCGATGATGATAATCAGCGCCAGATAGATGAAAATACGTCCACGTTTCATGAGAAACTCCTTCCACCTTAGGTTTGTAGTTGCATTATACAGTAAAAATGCAACCTTGAATATTGCATCTACATTATTGCGAACCAACCATTCAGGTTCGTTTTTCCCTGAACATAGCCCACCCGACAGGCAAAACTTGTGACCGGGCGAGCTTCACCATCCCAGCTCTTGCGGAACACTATTTTTCCTCTTCTACCTGTAAACCTCGCACCACATCGTCCATCGTCCCGCCTTCCTTGCGCATCCCTGGCGCGGGTGTTCCACAATGCGGACAAATATTCCAGGGTAATTCCATGAACTGCCCACAGGAGTGACAGGTTTTGTGCAATTTGGTCTGACAGGTTGGACAAACCAACCAGTCATCTTTGACGCGCCGTTCACAGCCGGGGCACACCGATTGATCTTCTATGGCTTGTAAAAGGGCTTCCTCTTCTAGCGTCTGCTGGTATTCCTCTTCCAAAGTACGAGCCGGACGCAAGACGAGATAGACTAGAATACCAGGTAGATTTAATAGAACCACCAGTGCTGCTGCTAGAAAATGAACTAACCGATCACGGTGACGGGCACGAATATCGCGATAAGTCCAAACAACCAGAGCCACCCACAAGGACACCAGGAAGGCTCCAGCAAAACCGGCCAAAACAAGAGTTATACCACTCAGGAATGTGGGATCGAAAACCATCGTAACTCCTTATCGAGAAGGACATAAAATGCGATCACTCTTTGGGGTAAGTTTATTACATTACATGTCCCGGTCGAAACGGTTCGATATTCCGTCGATTACCGATCTCTCCTTCCCTTTCAGTATTTATTATACACTCAAATAATACTCCCGACCTATAGGAAATCTAATGATATTGATAGGGAATCAGAGGATCAAAATTTGGATAATACTTTCTTCATTCCGCTTTCACATAATATCCCCTTTAAACAAAAACCCGGTCCAGTGGAGGAACCGGGTTCTAAGGATGGTTTGTACTTTAGACTGAGAGTGTTAAATACCTTTATCCTGGTCTTTCGCCCCGTAACCAGGACCGGATTTAAAGAAATCGTAGTTGGGTTGAATATCGTCGCGCAAATTAACCACTTCCCCGGCTGTCAACTGCTTGACAGTGTCGAGCACCAAATGGGTACCGTTGTGATTTATGCCTTCAAAGCGGCCGGTCAAGCCAACCTTGCTGATGTATTCGCCACCCTTGGCTGTATAGACTGCCGGTACCTCATCCTCCGGGAAAATGGCTGCAAACGGGCATTCCGGGATGCAGGCGCCACAATCAATGCAGGTATCCGGATCGATGTACATCCAAGGATGTTTCTCAAGTGGTAGACCGGGGATGATGCACTCCACCGGGCATACTTCGATACAGCCGCGATCTCGAAGGCAGAGGCTGGTAATAATATGCGTCATTTGGTTCCTCCTATTGGAAAATAAAGATAAAGTTAGGTCTATTATATCTGTCCTGATAAAATTTTGCAACAAAAAGCCCGGACATAACGTCCGGGCAGGAGCTTTTTTATAAAAAACCTACTTTTCAGAATACCGGCGAGTAACCTCAGCCCAGTTGACCACATTCCACCAGTTGCTTACGTATTCAGCGCGGCGATTCTGATATTTCAAGTAATAGGCGTGTTCCCACACATCCAAGCCCAGGATCGGATTCAAACCATTCGTGATCGGATTATCCTGGTTGGCCGTAGAGACGATTGCCAGTCCGCTGCCCTTTTTAACCAGCCAAGCCCAACCAGAGCCAAAACGGCTGATTGCGACCTTCTCAAATTCACTTTTAAAACTGGAAAAGGTCCCGAAAGAGGAGACAATCGCTTTTTCCAATGAATCTTTGGGTTCACCACCAGCGTTCGGGGCCATCACCTGCCAAAACATTTCATGGTTCCAGGTTCCCCCACCATGATTGCGGACTGCCATGCGGACATCTTCGGGGATAGCGTTCAAATCCACCAGCAAGGCTTCGAGCGGCTTCCCCGCCAATTCAGGATGCTTATCCAGAGCAGCGTTAAGATTTGTCACATAAGCAGCATGGTGTTTGTCGTGATGAATCTGCATCGTCAAGGTATCAATAAAAGGCTCCAAAGCGTCGTAGGCATATGGAAGCGGATTAAGTTGGAACGACATAGGGTTTTCTCCTTATTCATTGTTTATTATTTATGATATATATTATCTATATTATACTATTTACTTCTTCAAAGTCAAGCCACCGACGGGATTTCTAACAAATTGCTAACAACCAACGAGCAAGCGGTATACTTCGAGAATGGCAAGTACCTCCGCTGTCCCCCGCCGTTCTACATTAACCCTGGGCCTTTTAGCTGGTATATTAGCTGCATCGACCGCGGCGATTTTTATCCGTTTTGCACAGCACGAGGGGGCAGCATCCATCGTCATCGCTGCGGCGCGATTGACGATCGCCAGCCTGCTGCTGGCGCCAGTTGCATTGACCCGCTACCAGTCTGACCTGAGTCATCTAAGCCGGCGGGAAATGGGTTTGGCAATGCTTGCAGGTCTCTTCCTGGCTTTACATTTTGCCACCTGGATCACGTCCCTCCAATTCACCAGTGTAGCCAGTTCTGTGTTATTGGTAACAACCACACCACTCTGGGTGGCACTGCTTGCTCCATTAGTGCTGCGTGAACGGGTCGGGGCTACAACGTTAATCGGATTGGGCCTGGCTCTGGCCGGTGGAGTCATCGTCGGGTTAGGTGATGCCTGTACATGGCAGGCAGGGTCGATCGTCTGTCCACCACTGCGATCATTCATCGGCGGGCCAGCCTTCCTGGGTGATCTCCTGGCGCTTTTGGGGGCATGGATGGCTGCAGGTTACATACTGGTGGGGCGGAAATTGCGGGTGAAGATGGAACTCGTTCCGTACATTTTTGTTGTCTACGGGATGGCCGCGCTGGTTCTGGTGGTCATCATGTTGGGAATGGGAGAAAGCCCGCTTGGGCTGCCCCCATTGTCTTACCTGTGGTTTTTGCTGCTGGCATTAGTGCCACAATTGTTCGGGCATTCGACGTTCAACTGGGCGTTGAAGTTTCTGCCGGCTTCATTCGTTTCGGTAACGCTTCTCGGCGAGCCGGTTGGCTCGACCGTGCTGGCATATTTCATTTTTCAGGAACAGCCGGGGTGGGTGAAAATTGGTGGGGCGGTGTTAATCCTGATAGGGATCTGGTTGGCTGCAAAGACCACAAATTCCCGTTGATCCTATTCCACAAGACGGTGAGGCTATTAGTCATGATTACATGGGATAACCTTAACAAAATAAAACAAATACGGGTATTAACGAATGAGATCATGAAATGGGATAAAAAGGACCTTGAATATTTTGTTGTTGCCCTTGTAGGTTTGAACATACGCGATCTATCCAGGTCCGATTCTGATGTTGACTTTGTCTTGCTGGGTTCGGCTCATCAAGTATTAATTAAACTGAGGGGAAATAGGTTTATAAATAATCCGTGGTTATTGAAAACCGCCCCGGTTTATTCGCCGGGGCGGGCAAGATTATCTCTGATATAGCCAATTCAGTTCTTTTATCCTTCCCTGTAACAAATTACTCAAAGCAGTATCTGTCATGCGCCATTCCCAATTGCCGCCAAGACGGGATGGATAGTTGAAGCGCGCCTCGGTTCCCAACACCAGGAAGTCCTGCAAAGGTGCAACAGCAAAAACAGCTGTAGAACTCCAAGAGGCATGGATCAAGTCCCAAGCAAAATCCGAGCCGTCAATTTTCAAGTAGCGACAGGCGAAATCCTTCTCATTCTCCGGAGCAGAAGCATACCAACCGCAGGCAGTGTCGTTATCGTGTGTGCCGGTATAAACCACGCAATTATGCGGGTAGGAGTGCGGCAGAAATGGATTATCCGGGCCGGAAAAACCGAATTGTAAAACCTTCATCCCCGGCAACGCGAACTGGTCGCGCAGGGCGGTCACATCGGGAGTGATGACACCTAAGTCTTCGGCGATGATAGGCAGGTCCGCGCCAAGGTTGGCTCTTACAGCGGTAAAGAAATCTGCTCCGGGACCAGGGACCCAGCGACCGATCTCAGCTGTAGGGTTGCCAGCTGGGATCTCCCAGTACCCGGCAAAACCGCGGAAATGGTCAATGCGAAGGATATCCACCAGTTTTAGGATGGAACGTAACCGTTCCAACCACCATTTATAGCCGGTGAATTTGTGTACATCCCAACGATAGAGCGGGTTGCCCCACAACTGCCCGGTCGGGGAGAAATAATCGGGCGGAACCCCAGCCACCACCGTGGGCTTCAGATCAGCATCGAGGAAGAACAGGTCGGGGTGCGACCATACATCAGAGGAGTCACTTGCCACAAAGATAGGGATATCACCAACAATAAGCAGTCCCTTTTGGTGGGCATATACCCGCAAAGCATTCCACTGGTGGAAGAAGGCAAACTGATAAAAAGTAAAGCGTAATATCGAAGAAGAGAAGGTTTTCCGGGCCTCGTCCATTGCAGCCGGGTCACGCTTGCGTAAGGAGTCTGGCCATCGTTCCCACGAGCCTCCGCCATGGGCTTCTTTGATCGCCATGAAAAGGGCATAATCTTCCAACCAAGAGGTATTTTCAGCACAGAATGAATCAAATTCCGAGTGTATAGTGCCGGTATCTGAAGAGAAACGGATGAAGGCTCGTTCAAGCAAATTCAATTTCCACGGAATAAGAGCTCCAAAATCCACCCGCTGCGGGTCAAAGTCCAATTTCTCACTGAGGTCGTTCGGATGAAGCAGGTTGTCCTTCAATAGATATTCCGGGCTGATGAGATAGGGATTTCCGGCAAAAGCCGAAAAACACTGGTAGGGTGAATCGCCGTAGCCGGTTGGGCCGAGCGGGAGCACCTGCCAGAGTTTACAGCCGGTTCCAGACAGCCAGTCCACCCATCGGTAGGCAGCTGGACCGAGATCGCCGATCCCATATGGACCGGGGAGGGATGTGGGATGGAGTAAAACTCCAGAAGCCCGTTCAAATTTCATAAGGTTGTCTCTTCGTCTCTAAAAGTTCGCCCGATTTGACCACCAGGCTCGGATAATCGGATGCGACAACATCGGTACCGATTGTAGCCCCCGGTTCGACGATCATCCCAGGCGGAATGACGCTGTTCTTGCCCACCACAGCCAGTTTAATGTCAGGATTGGCGATACCACCTCCAACCCGGGCATTCTGCTCTACATGGGCATGTTTATCGATAATGGCGCGCTCAACAATTGCCCCACTCTCAATAATCGTATCAGTCAGGATGATAGATTCTCGCACTACAGCTCCAGGGCCTACGATCACGCCCGGCGAGAGAACGCTGGATTCAACACATGCGTTTTCCTGAATAGAGCAACCGTCCGAGATCAAGCTGGCAAAAACACAAGCATGTTCGGGAATACGGACTGGCGGGCGTTCCTCTGTACGAGTATGAATTACCCAGCGACGGTCGTAAAGTTTTAGGGGTGGATTCGGTGAAAGCATGTCCATATGCGCCTGCCAATAGGACAGGATAGTGCCCACATCCATCCAATAACCGGTAAAAGGAAAAGCAATTATCCGCAACTTGCTTTTTACGAGGCGCGGCAGAATATCTTTGCCAAAATCGTGAGTGGAGGCTTCGCGCAGGTGGTCTTCCCAGAGAACCCGGTCAAGTAGTTCGCGGTTGAACAGATAAACACCCATGTTAATAACGCCTGAAGTAGGTTTGGCGGGTTTCTCGACAAAGGATCTAACACGGTATTTATTATCCACCGAAACAACACCGAAACGGGAGGCATCTGCCAGTGGGACACGAATCACGGCCATCGTCATATCTGCCTGCTGGTCCATATGAAATGTGATCATTGCATCGTAATCCATCGTGTAGATATGGTCGCCGTACAGGATAAGTATATGGTCTGGAGAGCCCTGCTTGATAAAGGTAAAATTCTGTTGGACAGCGTCCGCAGTCCCCTCGAACCAGTCCGAATCAAAGCGGGCTTTATAAGGAGTGAGGATACGGACCCCGCCAGTAAAGTCGCGGTTCAGATCCCAAGGGCCGCCGGAGCCGATATGCTCGATCAAAGATTGCGGCCGGTACTGCGCCAATACCATGATGTCGAAGATATTGGAATTGACACAGTTCGACAGTGCAAAATCTATAATGCGATATTTGCCAGCAAAGGGGACAGCCGGTTTGGTACGCTTGGCAGTTAGTACACTCAGGCGTGCCCCCTCCCCACCGGCCATGATAATCGCTCTTGTTTTCATGGGTCACCTCGTGGGAAATTTTTAATTAATCAGACAATATCGACTTGTAAATGTCCGCATACTGGCGCGCCGAACGATGCCAGGAGAAATCTTCTCGCATACCATTTTGCTGGAGGCGCTGCCATTTCTCAGGTGCGGAATAAATACTCAGGGCACGTTCCAAAGCTTCCATCATGAATCCTGCTTCTGCTTCCTGGAAAAGGAAACCAGTCTTTCCTTCCTGGACTGTGTCTTCCAATCCGCCTGTAGAATGCACCACCGGGATACAGCCATAGTGCATGGCAATCATTTGGGCTAGCCCACAAGGTTCGTAGCGTGAAGGCATCAGGAATATATCCGCCCCGCCGTAAAGGAGGTGGCTCAGAAATGCGTCGTAGCGAATCACCGCCCGGACACAGTCAGGGAAGTCCGCCTGTAGGTTACGAGCGGCATTTTCGAGTGTTGGGTCTCCGGAACCGAGGACGACAAACTGCCAGGTTCGGTCTTTCATTTGGCGCAATGTATCGAATGTAATATCCAGTCCTTTTTGCTGGTCAATACGCCCTATCATCACCAAGAGTGGGACACTTGCATCCTCTTTAAGCTCAAGAGCCTTTTGCAGTGCGATTTTATTAATTGTGCGAACGGGGAGTTCATCGGGATTAAAACGAGCCGCAAGGGTTGTATCTGTCGCCGGGTTCCAGCAGTTAACATCAAGCCCATTCAGAATCCCGGTAATGCAATTCGTGCGGGTTTTAAGATAAGGGTCCAAGCCGCAACCAAAATTGGGAGTTAGGATTTCCCGTGCATAGGTCGGTGAGACCGGGACAATGGCATCCGCTGCCCACAACCCCAGAGGCAATGGTTGAGTCTGAGCCCAACCTGGGAGGTAAGCATCGTTGAGTGGCCTAAGTCCATAAGCAGACAGCACATCCGCGCATTCGCCACCCATGTAGGGCAGATTGTGTATAGTGAATACTGTGCGGATGTGCATCAGCGCTGGGTCGGTAGACTGGCGGGAACGAAGGCCATAGAGTGCAAGGGCAGTATGCCAATCATTGGCATGGATAATGTCGGGCTGCCAATCCAAGTGGCGGGTCAACTCCAAAGCAGCGAGCGAGAAGAAAGCATATTTTTCGCAGTCCGAAGCCAAGTCGGAGGAGTAAACCGAAGGAGTGCTAGAGAGTGGGGCACCATCGATAAAGTAGACCAGCATTCCACCCGATGATGTCTGAAAAACTTGGACCGGGATGTTTCCACCGCGCCGATAAACCAAGAACTCTGCCACCGGGCGTAGGGTGTTCGCCTGGGCAAGGATGGCACGATGGAGCGGCAGTACCAAGCGGACATCAAAGGCGTCTTCATGTGCGGGCTGAAATGGCAAGGCACGCAACGCCAGTGGTAATGAACCAGCTACATCAGCCAGCCCACCGATTTTAACGAATGGTTCGGCTTCAGCAGCAAGAAAAAGGATATTGATCATGGCAGACATTGAATCAATTGTACAACGGAAATCCTTTTAACAGGATATTGGATGAGGATTAAACGGTATATTCTTAAATCCTGAGCTTCCAGCCCCGCCTTATTTGATAGCATTGGAAAAATAAAAAACCCGGCATCATTTATAACTACTTTCGTTTAACTTCCAAACCCAATTCACAAACCGGGATAAAAAAGCAGTATACTTATTACAACTTCAGGAGAGGCTACCATGCAAGATAGACGCAAGATTAATAAGTGCTGCATGTTGTATTCTATTTGCGTCTTTGATGCTGCCACTCATCCCCAGATCGGCAACCTGGCAGACATCACTCCGCAAGGGGCCATGATTGAAGGTCAGGCAGCGATTACCGCAGAGAAGCCCATCCAATTGCGGCTGGAACTCACTCCAGATATAACCAACAAACCCTTAGTGGAATTTCCGACCCAAAGGAAGTGGTACCACCCACAAGTTTAGATCCGGTTTTGAGACTTTGGTTGAATTCCAGAGGATTCCAAGATTTTTCAGAAGATCATCAAGCTCCTGTATTCCTGGATAACATGCCCACGAGGTGATATGCCCTCCCCCATCGGTAACTATTTTATAAGGACACTAGTCAATTCGCCCCTGCACCCTCTGGTGGGTAAAGGTTTGGCGCTAATTACTGTCACTGGAAGTAAAACCGGTAAATCCATTGAAACACCCATTAATATAATACGCGTCGGCGAGACCCTGATGGCAATCAGTTTGCGCAGCCGGACATGGTGGCGAAACCTGCGCGGCGGAAGAACTGCCCAACTTCGCTACATCGGAAAACTGCTCTCGGTGCATGGCGAAGTAGTTGAAGCTCCTGTAGAGGTTGCGACTGGTCTGTTAGAGATATTTGCCCATTATCACGGCTACGCGAAGTTCTTTAACATCAAGTCCAATCCGGACGGGAAACCGAATTCTCGGGAACTGGAGCGTGCAGCCAGCGAACACGTACTCATTAAAATGCGAGCAGCTTGAACCTAATTAACAACCTATCGATTATCTTTACTTGTCAACCCGGTGCCTGAGTCCGGGAAAAAATGTGATCTTCTTAAGAAAAAGGAGCAACCATGCCGGAAAGACGAAAATCTAGTAGAAGGAGCATCTCTTACTACATGCGAATCCTTGATGCAGGCGAAAATCAAATGATTGGGCACCTGGCAGATATTTCACTTCAAGGTTTAAAAATGGACAGCCAGAAACCAATCCCGGTTAATAGGAATTATCGGTTACGCATGTATACAACCTCAGATGTGGCAGATAAAGATTCCATTGAATTTGAGGCTGCCTCAAAATGGTGCGTGCAGGACTCGCTTGACCCGGGCCTCTACGATATTGGCTTTGAAATTTTAAAAATTTATCCCCATGACGCTGAGATCATCCAGCACATCATAGATAAATACAGCACTCGGGAAACATCTTATAATTTCTAGGTAAGTGATCGACACTTCAATTCCCCTCGTAGAGCTACACCGGCATCTGGACGGTAATATTCGTCTGCAGACAATCTTGGATTTGGGTCGCCAGCATAACATTACCCTGCCCGCCTGGGATGTGGAAGGTCTGCGTCCATTCGTCCAGGTCACAGATCCACAACCGGGGGTGATGGCTTTCATTTCCAAATTCCAATGGCCGATGAGAGTGCTGGCAGATGGAGAAGCCTGCAGGCGTGTGGCGTATGAAAACATTGAAGACGCCAAACAGGATGGCTTGGATTACATCGAACTACGTTTCAGTCCCTGGTTCATGGCCGAGGCGAACGGACTGGATCCAGCCCTCGTTGTGGATGCAGTCGTAGATGGCTGCGAGGCGGGTGGGCGCGATCTTGGTGTGATGGTCGGCTTGATCGGGATCCTTAGCCGGACCTATGGCCCAGAAATTGCTTCAAAGGAATTGGGGGCGCTCCTCAGCCAAAGAAAGCATATCATTGGCCTCGACCTGGCCGGGGATGAGGCGCGCTTCCCCGCTGAATGGTTCCGGGAACATTTTCGTCGCGCCCGGGAAGCCGGCTGGCACATCACCGCCCACGCCGGGGAAATCGCGGGACCAGAATCCATCTGGCAGGCTCTCCGCGAGCTTGGCGCCGAACGCATCGGCCACGCACTGCGTGCCGTGGAGGACCCGGTGCTCATCAGTTACATGGCTGAACATCGCATTGGGGTCGAGTCCTGTCTCACCAGTAACGTGCAAACCAGTTGCGTGCCGGATTACCCAAGCCACCCTTTGAAAACCTTCCTCAATAAATGCATCCCTGCCACGATCAATACCGACGACCCGGGCATCAGCGGGATCGATCTGCCTTACGAATATAATGTATCAGCAACGCGCGCTGGGTTGAGCGAGGCGCAAATCCGTCAAGCGCAGGTCAACGCGCTGGAAGTGTCATTTTTGACAGAAACCGAACGGCGATCCCTATTAATCCGGAAAGGTACCAATCTCGAAATGTGACGGGGGTTTTTTTGTATTTGAATCCCATAAGGGGTTGATTGATCAGGAATGGCATCCCGCTGCATTGATTTTTTCAAACCAGGAAGATCTCCTTTTGTTAAAAATCCCCCGTTCTCGAAATTCACCTTTAGGTACTTGTCTGCTCAACTTCTCCTATCGTTTTTTTCCGGTTGACCAGCCAGACACCCACCAGGATTAATACACCGCCCAGCAACGTGGCGATGTAAAGGTGCTCACCCAGGATCAAGGCCGCGACAATGACCGTAATCATTGGTTCGATGTATAGATAAGTACCTGTTTGCGCCACTGGCAGCGCCTGCAGGGCATGGTACCAGAAGATATAGGCCAGGCCGGAGCAGAAAATCCCCAAGAAGGCGATGCCTGCCCAACCATCCCAGGGAATACGTCCGATCTGACTCAACCCGCCTTGAGCAAAGAACAGAATGGAAGTGAACAGCCAGCCGAACACCATCACGTAAAACATCATTAAAGTTGCAGGGTATTTTTGCAGACCACGTCTGGAAACGACGGAAAAGACCGCCCAGTTCGGCGCACTGACAAGGATGAGAAAATCTCCCAGAGTCCAAATTTTCCCCGCAGCAAGAAGAACCAGGTCGCCTCGAGTAACCACCAGCAGTACTCCAAAGGCGGAGAGCAAAATCCCTGTCCATTGCAGCCAGCGCAGTTTTTCTTTTAGAGCCAGCCAGCCGAGCAAAGCCATGAAAATGGGGATGGTGGACACAATCCAGCCGGTGGTATTGGCCTGTATGGTTAGCAGCGCAGTGGATTGCAACCACTGGTGGAAGGTGATGCCTAGGAAACCAAGTATGGCAAAATACAACCAGTCCCGCTTATCCGGTAGTGCAAACGTCCGCCCTGCCAGGACAGCAATCCCTAAAATGACTACGCCCATCGCAAAACGCAGCCAGACCACCACATCGGGACTGACATAGCGCAAGGCAACCTTTGTGGCTACGAACGAGGCTCCCCAGACCACAACTGCAAAGAGGGCCTCGAACATGGCGCGGCGACGGTGGATTCCCATAGTTTGAAAGTGTACCACAAGACAATTCTAACGAAACTTTTATGTCCAATTCAGATAAAAACAGATAGAATTAGTCCCGGTGAGGAAAGTTACAGGAGAGGATTGCCAAATAAATGCACTCCCAGAAGAAGATCATGCTGTGGATCAATATCCTAGGCGGAATTTTTGTTCTCAGCAGTTATATCTGGGGACTTACCACCCATCCAGGCGGCGGGGATGCACTGTGGGGAGGAATACCGCAATGGCTCCATACTATCTCCATTGCAGACATGTTCCTGGCTACCCTGGGTTACCTCACCCTAAGCGCCTTCCTATTCTTTGCCCTGGACCCAGAAACAGCTCAGATCAATATCAGAGCCGGATTCAAGACTTTCAACGTTATTTACGCAACCATCCTCATCCCCTCAGTGCTGTGGATGCCGTTGACCTTAGCCTATATTGCCAATCCAGATAATTTGCTCTGGCTGGCAGACCGGCTGGTGCTTTTTATTGTCGGCCTGGCTGCCCTGGGGATGCTTTCAGCATTGCTGAACATCCAGACACGCAGACCACTTTGGTTCTTCCGGCTAGCAGTTGCCGGAGGCATCTTTCTTGCCATCCAGACAGCTTTACTGGACGCTCTTATCTGGGCAAATTACTTCACAACTTAATATGAACCTCCGCCCTCGCATTCTCGTCAATGTAGCCATGAGCGCCGACGGCAAGATCGACTCTGCCGCCCGCAAAGGTGCAGCCATCTCATCTGCAGCAGATAAAGCCCGGGTTGACCGCTTGCGCGCCAGCGTGGATGCTATTCTGGTTAGCGGTCGGACGCTCCTGAACGAAGATCCGAAACTCACCGTGAAATCCGCTGAGCTGCGCGCCGAGCGGGTGCGTAAAGGATGGCCAGAGAATCCGGCCAAGGTTGGGGTGGTTTCCGATATCGGTGCGGTTCTGCTTGGCGCGCCCAGAGGGCAGGGGCAAGGGATGTCAGATCACCAGAACCTGCCTCTACAAAATTTTCTGTCCTCCGGGCCAGCAAAGGTTTATCTTTTCACCACCCGGTGTACCGAACCGGAAGTGCTGGCTCGTTTTGAAGCCACCGGCGCAAAGGTCCACGCTATGGGAGAGGAACGCGTCGACCTGATGGCGGTTTTTCGGTCGCTGCACGAGGCAGACATCCGCTCAGTGCTGGTTGAAGGCGGTGGGACGCTCATCGCCGAATTGCTCCGTCTCGGCTTGGTGGATGAACTGACCATCTACATCGCCCCAATAATCTTCGGAGGCTCGTCTTCGCCCACATTGGCAGACGGCTCCGGTTTTTTGGCAGAACAAGCTCCCAGTCTGAAATTGAAATCGGTTGGAAAATTCGATGACGAGGGCGGTATTCTCGTCCACTATACTGTCAACGACAAGGAGTAAACCATGGGACTCACACAAATGCATATCAAAGAACTACTTGACGAGGGCCGCGCCCACGCCTGTGAAGGAGTTGGCCCGGACCATGTATGTGTCAAGATCGCGGCGATTGCCGAACTGCCCTCCCGCTTCGGCCAGTTCCATATTGTTGCTTTTTACAATAACAAGGACAATAAGGAGCATGTGGCCATTGTGCGCGGCGACGTAACCAATGGCGAAAATGTACCGGTGCGCGTTCATTCTGAGTGCCTGACCGGCGACGTGATTGGCTCGCTACGCTGTGACTGCCGCGACCAGCTTGAATCTGCCCTGCGCATGATTGGCCAAATGGATAAAGGCATTCTTCTCTATATGCGCCAGGAAGGACGCGGCATCGGGCTAATCAACAAGATCCGCGCTTACGGACTGCAGGAACACGGTTATGACACAGTAGAGGCCAACATCGCCCTCGGCTTTCGTGATGATGAACGCGACTACAGTGTAGCAGCTCACATGCTCGAGTCGCTTCATGTGAAATCGATTTGCCTGATCACCAACAACCCGAAGAAAATCGAAGACCTGCAGAAGAATGGCATCCAGGTCAACGGGCGCATCCCGCATGTCATGCAGCCCAATCAGTACAACCGCTTTTACCTTGAAACCAAGGCATTAAAATCCGGGCACCTGATGGACCTTCAAGGCAAAGAACATCTGCCCGAACAGGCTGATATTCCGGTGATCGAAGGCATGAATGGTGAGCAAATAGATCTGATCAGTAAGATCTACCAGACCTATTCCCGGAGCGCACTTCGTAGCCGCTAAACAAATGGAGGAAGCATGAATCTAAAAGAACGTGTTGTGGTCATCACCGGCGCAACCGGTGGGCTGGGTTCAGTCATAACGCGCAGCCTGGCGGAGGGCGGGGCAAGACTTGCCCTGCTGGACATCGATCCTAATAAACTGGCCAGTTTTAAGGAAAGCCTTGGTCTGCCTGAGCCGCGCATCCTCACCCAAAGTGTGGACCTGCTTGACCCAAGCGGGACAAAGACTGCGGCTGAAAAAATTGTCACCAAATTTGGGAAAATCGACATATTGCTGCACCTGGTGGGCGGCTGGACTGGAGGCAAGACCCTGCTCGAAGCCCCCACTGAAGACTTAATCTTCATGCTCAACCAACACGTATGGACGAGCTTCAATGTGAGCCAGGCATTCGTCCCATATTTGATCCAAAACGGCTGGGGTCGGGTGGTCATGATCACCTCGCCCTATGCCAGCCGTCCGAATGCCAAAGGCGGACCTTACGCGATTGGCAAAACCGGCCAAGAAGCCTTGATGCTGACCCTCTCTCAGGAACTTAAAGGCACCGGTGTAACTGCCAACCTGCTGCAAGCCAAAACGATCGACATCCAACGCGTGAAGGGGTCCGCTCCCTCACCCGAAAACGCTTCGTGGACCACGCCAGAGGAACTGGGCTCCGCCATCCTCTATCTGCTCTCAGATGAGGCGGGTACAGTCAATGGGGTGAAAATACCCATGTACGGTTCATATTAGGATCAATCACCGACGTTTTATAGGATATCAGGGATTTTTTATTCAAAATCCTTAAAGATACCAATATTTGTCCCCTTTGGTTTATACTTCAATACAATCATAAAGAACCCATTATCGCCGCGGATACTTGGAGATTTTTGTTTCCGCTAATTGAGTTGTTTCAGAGGGAACGTCCTGCATGCTCACCACCTCCGGAAACCAGTTTCAGCTCAACAACAAACCCTTTCGCATCATCTCGGGAGCCATCCACTATTTTCGTGTAATGCCCGAGTACTGGCGCGACCGGTTCGAAAAAGCCAAAGCATTCGGCCTGAACACGGTGGAAACCTACATGGCCTGGAACTTGCACGAACCGCGCCCTGGAGAATTCAACTTTGACGGAATGCTGGACATCGTCCGCTTCATTGAAACCGCGGCAGACCTGGGTCTGAAAGTCATCTTGCGACCCGGACCCTATATCTGCTCCGAGTGGGACTTTGGGGGGCTGCCTGCCTGGTTGCTCAAAGACCCGCACATGCAAGTACGCTGCATGTACCCACCCTACCTCGCCGCTGTGGAGCGGTACTTTGATGCTCTTGTGCCGCGTTTCGCCCCGCTATTGGCATCCAATGATGGTCCCATTATTGCCGTACAGGTTGAAAATGAATATGGGGGATATGGTAATGACCGCGAATACCTTCAAACCCTTGAAAATGACCTGCGCAGGCACGGTGTGGATGTGTTCCTCTTCACATCCGATAGCGCTTACGACAACAACATGCAGGGCGGTTCCCTGCCGCATCTGCTCAAAACTGTCAACTTTGCCTATGGCGCCCACCCTGCGTTAGCAAAACTACGCAAGTATCAGCCTGAAGGCCCGTTGATGGTCACCGAGTTCTGGTCAGGCTGGTTTGATCATTGGGGCGAACGGCACCACATTTCCATGGGCGGCCTGCCTACATCTCTGCTCAGCCAGTGGTCGCTGGACAAGCTGCTCGCATCCGAGGCGTCAATTAACTTTTATATGTTCCATGGGGGAACGAATTTTGGCTTTATGAACGGCGCGAACCGCTCCCCATGGACAGGTTATAGGGCTGATATCACCAGTTACGATTATGACGCCCCTCTCGACGAAAGTGGGGATGCAACCAAGAAATTCAGCCTATACGGCAACCTACTACGCCAGCACGTGCCCGACCTACCTGCTCTATTCCTTCCAGCGCCAGCCAGCAAAAAAGCTTTCGGCCGGGTACAGCTAACAGAAAGCGTCAGCCTTTTCGATACTCTCGGAAAGAACACCCCGCGCCCCACACCCGAGCCGATGGAAACATTCGATCAGTCTTACGGTTTCATCCTTTACCGGACGCGGGTTTCAGGTCCGCGCGAGTCGGCCCAGCTGGAAATCTTTGACCTGAATGACCGTGCCCAAGTCTTCTTAAACGGAGAGCCATCCGGTCTCCTAGAGCGCGAGTTCCCGAAGCGCAGATTATCTATTGCCATCCCCGCGGGGGGTGCCACGCTGGACATCCTCGTTGAGAACATGGGGCGGGTCAACTTCGGCATGCATTTGCTCGATCGAAAGGGAATCACGAATGGTGTGGCTCTCGGGAAACAATTCCTTTTTGGGTGGGAAATAACCCCGCTCCCGTTGGACGACCTATCAGCATTGAACTTTGTTTCCAAAGATAAACCCAGAGTTTTGCCCAAAACCGGCGTGCCAAGGTTCTGGAGCGGCTCTTTCTATGTTGACCACCCCGCTGATACATTCCTTTCCATGCCTGGCTGGACGAAAGGCGTTGCTTGGGTAAATGGTTTCAACTTGGGCCGCTACTGGCGCCGCGGCCCTCAGCAGACACTTTATGTCCCCGCGCCAATTTTGAAAAATGGCCAAAATAAAATCATTGTTTTGGAACTGCACGGGCAGCGCCAACCGATTGTGGAATTCGTCAGCAAAACCAACCTGAAGGCACGTCGCTGGTGAAACAGCGAATCCGGAGAATTGACATGAGCCTGCAATCCGAAATATATGAACAACCTGAACTCCTGGCTCGCCTGCTGCTCAACCAGCGGGAAACCGTGGAGAAGATCGCTGAGATCGTCCATAAACGCAATATACGTTACGTATTTCTGGCGGCGCGCGGTACGTCGGATAATGCTGGGCGGTATGCCAATTATCTGTGGGGAGCGCAAAATCAACTCCCTTTGGCGTTGGCAACTCCCTCGCTGTTCACTTACTACAACCGCCCGCCTAAATTGGATGGCGCGCTGGTGGTTGGCATATCCCAGTCGGGGCAATCACCGGATATCGTCAGTGTTATCGAGGAAGGTAGAATCCAGGGTTGCCTGACCCTTGCCATCACAAATGCACCCAGCTCACCCCTGGCACGTTCCGCAGACCTTGTCCTGGACATCCAGGCAGGCGAAGAAAAGGCCATTGCAGCTACCAAGACCTATACGGCCGAACTGATGGCAGTCGCGATGGTTTCTGCCGCCATTGGAGACGACAAAAGCTGCTGGCGCGAATTGGGAAAAGTCTCCGACTGGGCTGAAAAGGTACTCAAGCAGGATGCATCCATCGCCCGCATGGCTGAACGCTATCGCTATATGCGCGAGTGCGTGGTTCTCGGGCGGGGTTTCAACTACTGCACAGCCTTCGAGTGGGCTTTGAAACTCAAGGAATTGACTTACACTGTCGCCGAGCCGTATTCTTCCGCCGATTTCCAGCATGGACCGATCGCTCTGGTTGAGGGGGGATTCCCTGTCATGGCAGTCGCTCCACGAGGAAAAGTCTTCGACACAATACTGGAAATGCTTGGCCGACTGCGCGGTGACCATCTGGCCGAACTGGTAATCATCTCAGACGATAAACGCGCCCTATCGTTGGCTCAGTCTCCGATCTTTTTACCGGGCGGGATCCCCGAATGGCTAACCCCTATCGTCAGCATCATCCCGGCCCAACTTTTTGCGACCTACCTGACCCTTGCAAAGGGCCTCGACCCAGAGAAGCCGCGTACGATAATAAAAGTTACCGAGACACATTAAAGAAAACCGCCGCAGGAAATCAGCCTGCGGCGGTTTTTATCCGAAAGGATCACCTGTTAATATAGCTACACGAAATTGATTTTTTACGGCAATCTGCACAACCTCACTTGCAATCGAAAAAGCAGCCCTTTTATTGCATAACGACCAAAGTTGTCCTTATGGTATAAGAATTAATGGTAAATCTATTTCTCCCAAAACTGCGGCAAATATGACCGATTAGTCTCAAGCATATCCTCCAACACTGCCTGGATCTTGTCCGCTTTTGGCCCAAGCGGATGTGCAAGTAAGGCTTGATAAGCAGCCTCGCGGTCACCGTGAACTGCAGCCTCGACAGTCAATAATTCATATGCTTTGACTTGCGCGATCAAACCAAAGCAGACCGGCGGCAAGGGTTCGGTGGGAATCAGCTGCACACCTTTGCGGTTAATCTTGGCTGGCATTTCCAATACCCAATCAGCTGGCCACTCTTTCACAGCTCCATTATTGCGGGTATTGATAATATGAGTCTCTGCCAAGTCGTTGTAATGGGAATTGAGCAATTGGGTTGCAACTGTGGAGTAGTACGCGCCGCCGCGCAGCATCAAACCAGCCGGGGGTTCATTCAGATTGGGGTCAGCATACTCACACAGCAGGTCTTTTTCAATCTCGATGACTTCCTCCGCCCGTGATGGCGGCCAATCTTCCTGGGAGGCGAGTTTCTTGTCGGTGTGGTAGAAATATTGAAGGTAATAATTGGGGATCATGCGCAGGACATCAATCGTGCGCGGATCCCATTCGGGGTCTTCTTCCGCTTTGAGGTCGGCGATGAACCCTTCAATCACCTGCGGCCAGATATCCTCCCCCTCCACAGTGAAACCACGGTGCCATGTAAGGTGATTCAAGCCCAGGGTGTTGAGCTCGGTGTGCGCAGGATTGATATATCTACCGGTCGCCTGTTCAATCTGCTCGATAATCATCATCTTAGTGGTGATGGCGACATTACAGACGCCGACTGCCGTCACATCTGGAGCATATTTGCTTAGAGCTTGCGTTACCAAGCCGGAAGGATTGGTGAAATTAGCCAGCAACGCACCGGGAGCAAGGGCTCTCATATCTTCTGCAATTTTGAGGATTACCGGAATCGTGCGTAGAGCTTTAGCCATTCCACCCACACCGGTCGTTTCCTGCCCAATCAAGCCGTGACGTTTACCCAAGTACTCGTCCTTACGGCGCGCTTCCATCTGACCAACGCGCAACTGAGTGGTGACATAAGAAGCGCCTTCGACAGCCTGGCGCTGATCGGTGGTTAAAAAGACCTTGAACGGTGCCCCCTTGGTTTCGACCATTCTCCGGGCAAATCCACCAACAATTTCAAGCCGGGCAGCATCAATATCCATCAACCAGAGTTCATCCAGCGGAAATTGTTCTGTGAGGGTCAGGAAACCA
>CAISEG010000054.1 GCA_903884265.1 uncultured Anaerolineales bacterium
CGGGCTGCACCGAGGTCCCGCTCATCCTCCAAGATGGCGATCTCAGCGTGCCCGTCGTGGACCCTACCTGGGTGTTGGCCCAGGCGGCCGTCCGCCTGGCCTTGGCCGAGGATCATCCCCTCGCGCCGGTTCTTCGAGCAGCGGCGGGCGGCCCTCAAGTGGCAGCGGCTCGAAACGACTGATTTATATTTGAAAGACCAGCCTTTCTAACCACGCTTTACTATGTGGCATGCAACAAAGTGATCCGGCTCTACTTCAATCAAACAAGGTTCTTCCTTCGAGCAAATCGGCATAGCGTAATTACAACGGTTGGCAAAACGGCAAATCGGTTCGGGATTAATGGGGGATGTAATCTCCCCGCGCAGTAGGAGCCTTTCCGGCCGGTTGTGGATCCTGGGTACGGGAACCGCCGAAAGAAGCGCCTGTGTATAGGGGTGCAGAGGATTTGCGAAAAGCGTCTCTGAGGGTGCCTTTTCAATCAGACGGCCCAGATACATAACCGTAATATCATCGGAGAAATGATTGACCACTGCAAGGTTATGGGTTATGAAGATGTAGGTCAATCCCATTTCCCGCTGAATTTTCTTCATCAGGTTCAGAATCTGCGCTTGAATGGAAACATCCAAAGCAGAAACCGGCTCATCGCAGATGATGAACTTCGGATTCATGGCCAGCGCACGGGCAATCCCGATACGCTGGCGGCGGCCGCCATCCAGTTCATGAGGGTAGGTGTTGACAAGGCGCTCTGCCAAACCAACGGTATCCATCAGCTCCATGACGCGCATGAATCGCTTGTCCGGATCTGGAATCATATTGGCTAGAATGATGGGTTCTTCAATAGTTTGTGTAATGGTTTTGCGGGGGTTCAAAGAAGAAAACGGATCCTGAAAAATCAGCTGCATATTCCTTCGCATATGCCGCATTTCCTGCTTGTTTAGTTTCAGTATGTCGACACCATCGAAGATGACACTCCCGCTTGTCGGTTCTACGAGCCTCAGAATTGCACGGCCAATAGTCGTTTTGCCACATCCTGATTCGCCCACGATACCCAGCGTTTTCCCTTTTTCCAGATTAAAGCTCACACCATCGACCGCATGGAGCATTCCCTTAGGTACTTTATAATATTTTTTAAGGTCCTTGACCTCCAATAATACGTTACTCAAAGTAATGCCTCCTTAAAGCATGCTCTCATTCGTGTCTTTGTATAGATGGCATTCTACGCAATGGGTTTCGCTGAGCCATTTGTTCTCAGGCAGAGACTGGGGGCAGACCTCCATTACATAATCACAGCGGGGATGGAACGGACACCCCGATGGCAGGTTCGTGGGATCAGGCATCAATCCTTTAATGGGTTTGAGCTCGGGACGTCTGACCCCAATATCGGGCAGAGCATTAAACAAGCCCTTGGTGTATGGATGCCGCATATGGTCAAAGATATCTTCCAACGTGCCATGCTCTATAATTCGCCCGGCATAAGCGATGGAAACCTCATCGCACACTTCGGCTACAATACCAAGATCGTGTGTGATCATGAGCATGGACATATGATATTTTTGCCGCAGTTCGTTGATCAGTTTGAGCACTTGCGCCTGAATGGTCACATCCAATGCAGTAGTGGGCTCGTCGGCAATGAGCAGATCCGGACTGCATGCCAGTGCTATTGCAATATCCACACGCTGCTTCATACCACCGGAGAATTGGTACGGATACTCATTGGAGCGCTCGCTTGGAATACCCACCAGCTCCAGCATCTCCTTGGCCTGTTTGAGCGCTTCTTGTTTGCTAACCTTGCGATGAATCTCGATGCTTTCGGCAATCTGATGGCCAACCGTATGAACCGGGTTCAGCGAAGTCATAGGATCCTGAAAGATCATCGCAACCTTATCACCGCGCATAACCTCCAACTCACGTTCGCTCATCGATAGAACACTCCGGCCCTGTAATAATACCTCGCCTGAAAGAATCTTCCCCTGAGGTTCCGGGACCAGATTGAGAATAGATAGCGCAGTGGTAGTCTTTCCTGCGCCGGTCTCGCCTACCAGACCAAGGGTCTTGCCACCTTTAATTATAATATTCACACCGTTAACAGCTTTTACCACTTCTTCATCACTAATATAGTGAATCACAAGATTCTTTATCTCCAGTGTGTTTTCCTGTTCGTTTATCTTTTTGATTTCCATATTCATCCTCCTGTTATTTCAACCTGGGATCCAGCGCATCACGCAACCCGTCGCCCAAGAGGTTAAGCGAAAGGATCGTCAGGAAAATCGCCAGGCCCGGTGCCATAACTATATAGGCGTGGTCACGCATGTAAACACGGCCGGATGCAAGCATATTCCCCCACTCAGGGATAGGGGCCTGAATGCCAAGGCCGATGAAACTCAGTGCGGCAATAGTCAATATTGCACTTGCAACATACAGTGTCACTTGGACCATAATGGGGCCGAAGCAGTTGATCAAAACATGATTTGTAATGACCCGGGTGTTGGTTGCCCCAATGGTTCTTGCCGCCTCCACATACTCCACGCCTCTCACCGTCATCACCGCTGAACGCACTACACGTGAAAACTTCGGCGTGAAGGCGAGCCCGATAGCGACAGTCAAATTCAC
>CAISEG010000055.1 GCA_903884265.1 uncultured Anaerolineales bacterium
CCGGTCTGTTTTGAGGCGGAGTCCGCCAAAGCCAGCGGGATCTTTACGTCCGAGAGCAGGGACAAATACCCATGTTGTTCGCAGGCCCCCACCACCAGCATCAGCCGGTCGTCATGTTTGAGGTATTCTTCCACATCCATCCAGTTCAGCTCTTCAATTCGCATAACGCTATTATAATCGTCTTGTGATTGGATCTATCCCCCTCCCACCGCTTTTCCTTGAACGCATGTCCCGCTTCCTCGGTGACGAGTATCCTGACTTCGCCGAGTCGTTAACGCATGACCCAGCACATGGGCTGCGGGTTAACACGTTGAAACTGAGCGCAGACGACTTTCGCAAGATTTCCCCATTCCCGCTCGGGGAGTGTGTTCCGTGGTGTCATTCTGCGTTTACCCTCACCCCTTACCCATCCTCCTCCGGCAAGGGGGATCTAATGAGGGAACCCGGTAAGCATCCTTATCATCTGGCCGGGCTGTACTATTTACAAGACCCATCTGCCATGTCGGCTGCGGAATTGCTCGCTCCCCGGCCTGGCGAACGCGTGCTGGACCTGACCGCCGCCCCCGGCGGCAAGACCACTCACATCGCATCCTTGATGCAGGAACAGGGTCTGCTGGTGGCCAATGAGATCAAAACCAAACGCATTAATCACCTGGTGGTCAATCTGGAACGCTGGGGCGCGGCAAATGTGGTGGTTATCAACGAGACCCCGGAACGGGTGGCTGACTATTTCGGCGCGTATTTCGACCGCGTGCTCGTGGATGCGCCTTGCTCAGGCGAAGGTATGTTCCGCAAGGATATGGGGGCGCGACTCGACTGGTCGGAGGAGATGGTAGCAGGCTGTGCTGTACGCCAGACGAACATTTTGCGCGTGGCGGCTCATCTTGTCCGCCCAGGTGGCCACCTGCTCTATTCCACCTGCACCTTTGCTCCCGAAGAAGACGAGGCTGTCATGGCCCGGTTCCTGCAGGAACATCCCGATTTCGAAGTGGAAACGTTGCCGCAGTTGCCGGGTTTCATGCCAGGGCATCCAGAATGGATCCATCTGGGCGCGGAGGCAGATCTTCTACGCGGTGCAGTGAGGCTCTTCCCTCACCGGTTGACCGGCGAGGGGCATTTCGCTTGCCTCTTGCAACGCAAGGACGGCCCCGCTAACGAGTTGACTTTCCCCGCGCGTTGGATGAAAATTCCAACCCCCGAGTGGAAGGTGTGGCAGACTTTCCGGGAGGAGACCCTCAAGGTGAATTTCCCCTCCGAACGCCTGCGCATGCAAGGAGACCGGTTATATTTTGTGCCCGAAGATGTTCCTGATCTGAAAGGGTTGCGGATGACAATCCCGGGCATCTGGCTGGGGAACTTCAAAAAGGAGCGTTTCGAGCCGGCCCATCCGCTGGCACTGTACTTGCGTCCAGGTCAGGCCCACAATGAACTGGCTCTCGCAGCAGACAGCCGGGAAATGGCTGCCTATTTACGGGGCGAAAGCCTGCCCGCCGAAGGCAAGCCCGGTTGGACTCTCGTCACCGTGGACAGCTGGCCTCTTGGTTGGGGCAAGCGCGTGCAGGGCATGCTAAAGAACCACTTTCCAAGAGGCTGGCAGATCTATTCATGAGGTCCTATGCACGAAAAGCGTTTTGAAGGCGACATTTCCCGTTTACGCAATCCCGAACGAATAGCCCGTCTCGAAGTGGAACGAGTGGTCACCTTGTGCCTGGAAGGGGCCCAGATCAAGACAGTTCTGGATGTCGGTACCGGGACCGGTTTATTTGCCGAGGCATTTGCAAAGCGCGGGCTGGCTGTCTCCGGCGTGGACGTCAATCCCGAAATGCTCCCGGCAGCCCGCACCTATGTGCCGGCGGGTGATTTCCGCGAGTCTACCGCCGAGACGCTGCCCTTTACCGATGGCATCTTTGACCTGGTTTTCATGGGACTACTGCTGCATGAATCGGACGAACAGCTTCAGGTATTGAGTGAGGCGCGCCGCGTGGTATGTCTCCGGGTGTGCATCCTGGAATGGGCTTATCGTGAAGAAGAGATTGGCGCGCCACTGGTACACCGTCTGGCTCCGGATATTTTGGAAGAGTTGGCAAAAGAGGCGGGGTTCAGGCAGGTTGAGGAGATTCCCCTGACGAAGCTGGTTTTTTACCGGTTGACCATTTAGGAGCATCGTATGGCTGGAACAAAAAAAGGTGGCGACCAACTGGTCGCCACAAAGATATTTATACTACAATATTAACAAGCTTCTTCTGCGCCACGATCACTTTCTTCGGCGGCTTGCCTCCAAGGAATTTCTGCACTGTTTCGCTCGCCAATGCAGCGGACCTGATATTTTCCTCGCTGGCATCCGCTGGGACGATTACCCGGTCGCGCAGTTTGCCGTTGATCTGCACCGGGATGGTGATCTCTCCTTCCTTGACGGCCTCCTCATCGACTGCCGGCCAGGTTTGGTTATGGATGGAGTATTTCCGGCCTGTCTGCGCCCACAATTCCTCGGCAATATGGGGAGCCACCGGTGCCAGCATACGCAGGTAGATATCCACGGCCTCGTTCCATTCGGGCGTGCCATACACCCCGGCTTCCCTGGCTTTAGTCATCTCGTTCAGCAGTTCCATCAGACCGGAGACGATCGTGTTGAACTCGAACTGCTTGAAGTCACGTGTAACGCGCTTCAGTATCTGATGGACACGGCGGCGCAATATCCGCCGGGTTTCATCGGAACAGGTTCCAGGTGTAGCCTGAACCGGGTCAATGACCAGCGCCCAGACACGTCTCAGCCAGCGAACGGTCCCGTCGATACCGGAGGAGTTCCAAGGCGCACCCATGTCCCAGCGAGCGAAGAACATTAAGTAGGAGCGTACCGCATCAGCTCCGTAGCGTTCCACCAGCTCATCAGGAGCCACCACGTTGCCGCGGCTCTTGGACATCTTCTCGTTATCCTCGCCCAGCACCATGCCCTGGTTGCGTAGTTGGATCATAGGCTCGGAGCCTTCGGTGATACCCATGTCGCGCAGCGCCTTATGGAAAAAGCGCGTGTAGATCAGGTGCATGTTGGCGTGCTCGATGCCACCGGTGTAAGTGTCGACAGGCATCCAGTAATCGTATTCTTTCGGGTCGAACGGACCTTTATCGTAGTGGGGGGACAGGTAGCGCAGATGGTACCAGGACGAGCACATGAATGTGTCCATCGTGTCGGTCTCGCGTTCTGCAGGTTCGCCGCATATTGGACATTTGGCTTGTTTCCACGTGGGATTCAGTTTCAAGGGCGATTCGCCAGTGGGCTTCCATGCCACGTCTTCCGGCAGGAGCACAGGCAATTCGGTGTCCGGAACCGGGTTCCAGCCATCCTTCTCGCAATAGATCATTGGAATGGGCGCGCCCCAGTAGCGCTGGCGCGAAATCAGCCAGTCGCGCAGTTTGTAATTGATGGAACCCTTTCCAAAGCCTTTTTCAGTGACAAATATGACCGCGGCGTGGAAAGCCTCGTCAGCCGATGTGCCGGTCAGGGGACCGCTATTGACCATCGTCCCAGAGGCGGGGATCCACGTGGTCATGGTTGCGCCATCCACGGAGGCCGTGTCGTTCGGCTGGATGACCACCCGAACCTCAATCCCGTATTTGCGGGCAAACTCAAAATCGCGCTGGTCATGCGCCGGGACAGCCATAATGGCGCCTGTGCCGTAGGTCATCAACACATAGTCAGCGATCCAGATGGGGGTTTTATCGCCGTTGACTGGGTTGATGGCGTAGCTGCCGGTGAAGACGCCTGTCTTTTCCTTGTCGGCTGCTTCGCGGTCGATGTCGGATTGGCGGGCAGCTTGAGCCTTGTAGGCTTCCACCTCGGCTTTATGTTCTGTTGTCGTTAATTTGTCCACCAGCGGGTGCTCGGGGGAAAGCACCATAAAGGTCACACCCCACAGCGTGTCCGGGCGGGTGGTGAAGATCTCAAAGGATTCGCCGCCTTTATCATCCCCGGTGGGGACTGTCTTGAAATTAACCAGCGCACCTTCCGAACGGCCGATCCAGTTTGTCTGCAAGACCTTCACGCGCTCGGGCCAATCCATGCCTTCGTAGTTCAACAATTCTTCTGCATAGGCTGTGGTCTTGAAGAACCATTGCGAAAGGTTCTTTTTGATGACCGGGGTACCGCAGCGTTCGCAGTGGCGGTCTTCACCCCATACCTGTTCGCGCGCCAGGGTGGTGTTGCAGTGCGGGCAGAAGTCAACCGGCGACAGTTTGCGGTAGGCCAGTCCATGCTTATAGAGCTGGATGAAGAACCATTGAGTCCACTTGTAGTATTCCGGGTTGGATGAAATGGCCTCGCGCCGCCAGTCCCACATGGCACCCATTGAACGCAACTGGCTCCGCATCCGCTCAATGTTTTCGTAAGTCCGCTTCATCGGATGGATGCCTTCCTTGATGGCAGCGTTTTCAGCTGGCAGTCCGAAGGCATCAAAACCAATGGGTAGCATCACGTTATACCCATTCATCCGCATGAACCGGGCATGAGCGTCGGAGGGGATAAAGGCATACCAGTGGCCGATGTGCAGATCGCCAGAGGGATACGGCAGCATGGTCAGAGCATAGTGCTTGGGCTTGCTCTCGTCGATATCGGCATGATATAGCCCGTCTACCTCCCATTTAGCCTGCCATTTTGATTCGATTTCCTGGGGAATGTAATCGCTCATGGTTGATCCTTGTTAATAATAAATTTGGTGAGATGTTGAATATCAAATGGATTGCATTTGGAATCAGACTTTATCCATTGGACCCGATGTGGAGGCGCGCGAGAAGGAAGGGATGGGCCTTATATCTTTTTCTGGTATCCTCTATCATTTCACGCCTTCTTTCGTTTCATTCATCTTAACAAAAATCCCTTCATCCACTCAGGGACGAAGGGTTAACTCCGCGGTACCACCCGGTTTACGTCAACACATTTGCATATTGCAGGTTTTATTTTAAGAACAGTCCAACCCGCATACGTGATAACGTCACTCATTCGCGATAACGGGCTTTCCCGGCGCTGACTACTGGATTCACCAGCGCAGTCTCTCTTGCGAGGGCAGGCGAGTTCGGTCTCAGGGGCGCTCCCGTTTGCACCGTAAAGGGCTTCCACCTCGCTCTCCCTTCTCGCTGACGGGATGACCTACTACTCCTGTCATGACTTTCAAATTATTCCCGCATTATAGCACAATCGCGATTAAGCTCTAATCGCGATTGCAGGTGGACCCAGCGAGACTCGAACTCGCGACCTTCTCAATGCCATTGAGACGCGCTCCCAGCTGCGCTATGGGCCCATACTCGGTTTTCACCAGGCAGTAATCAGAACGCAGGTGGCGATTTTGTATGCTGCTTACTGCATTTTGCCTGCTGCCCGCTGGCTGTGGACCTGAGGGGATTCGAACCCCTGGCCTCCTCAGTGCGATTGAGGCGCGCTCCCAACTGCGCTACAGGCCCATTCTTGGGCGAACGGTATTCTACCTGAGTGAGGTAGGAATGTCAAGGAAACATCCGAAGCGAATTATCCACCCCTTTGTTATCGGCCTCAGGCGGTCAGCTGACTCTAGCTTCAATTCCTCTTTCAATCTTTTCGTCAAGAAGCATTGCGCTCATGCCTGGGTTAACTTCACTTTCCGTGTTGCGCCAGGATCGCCTGGATGTGGGCTGTCAATTGATCGGGGGCCAATGGTTTTAATAGATATTCCACCCCGCCGGCCTGAAGTCCAGCCTGGATCTCAGAATCTTGTCCTTTGGCGGAAAGAAAAATAATCGGTATATTCTTTAAATTCGGTTCGAGCTTGATGGCTGCACAAGCTTCATACCCGGTCATTCGCGGCATTCGCACATCCATCAGGATCAAATCGGGGACTTCATTTCGAGCCTGAGTCACCGCTTCCTCGCCATTACTGGCCGTGACCACATCATAATTAGCAAAACGCAAGGTAAATGTGATCAAGTCACGAATATCGTTTTCATCTTCTGCTATCAATATTTTTGTCATATGGATCATTTTGGAGAGCTGAGGTGATGCCGGGGCTGCTTATCGAAGCAAGCATGGACTGGTTTGAACAGGGCCCCTGGTAAGAGAAACTCTCGATAATGTGAATTATATCTCAGGCGCCGCGCTGGGCGCATCCTGCCGACGAACTTCCGCAGCCATCTCGGTGATCTCACGAATATCGGCAAATGATTGCTGTTTATGAGTCACGACCCCAATGGAAAAAGACATCAAAGGAATCTTTTCAACCTGACCTTCTGCATTGGCGGCCATAATGAAGCCCTTTTGACGATCCAAAAAGGCGTAATGTGTCTGGACTTCGTCTGCAAAGCGTATCTTAAGCCGATCGCGGATGTTTGTCACGACTTCATAGTTTGTAATGACGACAAAATTATTGCCGCCAGCATGGCCAATAAAATCGTTAGAGTTTCCAAGTTCGTCCACTATTTCGCTCATCAGCATGGTAGCAAACCGTAGAACATCATCTGCGGCAACCAAACCATAAACATCCTTGAATTGATCGAAGTAATTAATGCAAATGTCCATATAAGCCCAATCGTTCTGGCGGATGGTGAGTCGCAGCTGCTCCTCGATTAACCGTCCCGACGGGAGCCCGGAGCGCGGGTCTGTAAGAGCTTCGCGCTCAGAACGGTGGATCGCGCTCATCACACGCAGCTTCAATTCTTCAATGTCGAAAGGTTTGGTAATGTAATCATCCGCTCCCAGTTCGAGGCCTTGCAGTTTGTCACTCTTCTCATCCTTTTGGGTCAGGAAGATGACCGGAATGTGGCTGGTGCGAGTGCTGGTGCGCAGATTCCAACATACTTCATATCCGTCAATATCAGGCAACATGATATCGAGAATGATCAGGTGTGGTAGAACCAGGCGCGTTTTATTCAAGGC
>CAISEG010000056.1 GCA_903884265.1 uncultured Anaerolineales bacterium
AGTACAATCCGGGGTTCAAGATCACACTGCTGCGCACAGGCGAAGCGCTTGCCGGAGACCATGAAGCCCTGGTAGATGCGGTTGACTCGGTCTGGTCGAAGGTGTTCTTGAAAGCTGAGACTGATTATGTAGCTTTTCGAGGCTCCGTCCTGGAGGAAATACCGGGCGGACTGCGCCGAAATGTCATCCGCAAGGCAATGGAAACAATACGGCCCAATCTGCGCAACCTGGATTTCAATACTCTGAAACGTGCAGAGGACTTTTTTACTCCGAGCTCAGAGTCACTGATTCCCAAACCAGCTCCCAAGCAAGTGGACCTAACCGAAGGCCTTTACCTCTATCGTGAAGGGGATGCGATCTACCTGGCTGCCTTGGAGGCTGACCTGCCATCGGCTAATTGGCCGCTGATAAAAGGAGTCTACGAACTGGAGATCAATGGGCAGGTGAATCTCAATGAGAACTTCTGCCTGTCTTCGGAAGAAGTGGATATCGAAACAGCCCGGCTATTTATTCAAGGTAATGGGGACCCCTTCACCGCCTGGCTGGATGCGGACCTAACGGGAAATAAGTTCATGGTGCGCCCGCGCCGATCAGGGGATGTCTTTTCGCCACTCGGTATGAACCGCCAAACGGTCAAACTGCGGGAATTCTATATCAATGTCAAAATCCCCCGGCGGGCACGCGCCGGGTGGCCATTGGTCTGTGTTGGGGAGCAAATTGCCTGGGTGCCGGGGTTCCGGCTGGCGCACCCGTTCCGCATCACCGATAAAACAAAACGGGCGTTAAAATTAATCCTACACACAAAGTAGAGGCGACCGGTTCCCCGCCTGGGGATGACATGGCCGCCTCCACAGGTTATTCGGCTTTTCCCGCTAATTGCCTCAACTTCAAATTAACCTCCCGCCACTGGATCTTCGAGATGCCCAGTTTCTGGCGGATCTTCTCCGATTCAACATTATTTAAGTAATCCTGCAAGGCAGAGGTCCAACGGCACATGTCAAAGGACAGGTGCTTGGGTAAACCGGCTTCCTTACCAATGTCTTCAAGTAGATACTCAAGACGCCGCGGTGACCAGGGGAGCAGCCGGTCAACCGGGTTATACTGAGTCAGGTATTCTTCGTAAGCCGGAATCCAGTCTTCGGGCAAGGTCAACTTGCGTTCCTTATAGCGATTAGCAGGGCTGGCATAACGAATAAAAACATAAGGTTCGCCAAGGGACTGCAGATCGATGTGATTGAGGTGGATGCCCAGACACTCAGACTTTTTAATACCGGTGGCAAGCAACAGAGCCAGAAGAGTATATGGGCGGGCATCGGGCCGGGACTCCCGGCGTGACCGGTCAGCAGCCAGCAGAACGGACTCGATTTCCGCCTCGGTGAGGATCTCAGGAATGGGGCTGAGCACCGAGTGCTGGACGACCTTTTCGGCAGGATCCACCAAGAGGGCGCCACCTTTTTGGAGCCAACGAAAAAACGATTTGACGGCGGTGACACGGCGGGCAAGCGTTTTAGGCGAGCAGGGCACGTCGCGCTCGTGCTCCAGCCAGTGCAGGAAGTTGTTCAAGTCGTTGGTGGTAATGGCTCCCAACGTCCGATCGGGGGGCAGGATCTGGATGAGCAGACGAACATCGGACAGGAATGCCTTGACTGTATTAGGTGAACGACCCTGATCGTTGAGATAATATTCCCAAGCGTTGATTGCCGGGATGAGGCCGGTCTGGGCAGTGAGATGAGCAATGGAGGATTCGGGCATGAGAATCTCCTTTCGGGAAGATAGAATCAACAGATTACTTCGTATAGTTTAGCGTATATAAAGATGATTGTCAAACGAACTTCAAGCCCCCACCCCAAGCACGCAAGGATACATATTACAGGGGAAGAACGCAGGTTAACCCCTGCGTTCTCACCAAGCTGAATGGAGGATAAAATAGTCACCCCCAAGAAAGAAACTCTCAAAACCAGGCGTTCCTTGCCAAAATTCAGCTTGCCATTTTCAGGCACCCTCGGTATAATATGCCCTCGCAATCGGGCGGGTAGCTCAGTTGGTTAGAGCACTGCTTTGACATAGCAGAGGTCGTAGGTTCGAGCCCTATTCCGCCCACAGGGAAGCCCCGAAAGGGGCTTTTTAATTTCATTCTACAGAATTAAATTTGCATTATTACTATATTTATGATAAACTTAGTATTAATACATCGGATCTACAAGGAGAACACTATGTTTATTGACTATCTTACCCTCATCATGATCAACCTTGTTGGCGGAACTGCCCTGCTTGCCTATTATATTTTCAAAGGCATGGACGATAAAGACCAGCGCCCCTACGCAGCCGGCTTCGGCATCGTTGGGCTGCTCGGCGTCATCTTGGGACTAATGCTGTCCTTCACCTGGCCACTTCCCGGCAGTTACAACATAGGATACGGTGAAACCACCACCCTCTTTGGGGCCGTTTTCCTGGCGGCTGGTATTGCGCTGAGCCAGAACTGGGACCTCATGCCGGTGGCAATTTACGGCTTCTTTGCAGGTGTGGATGCAGTACTTGTCGGAACTCGCATCATCTCGCTTGGGTTGACGCAAGAACCACTTATTGCAGGCGTTGGCTTCATCCTGGCCGGATTGGGCGGCGTTTTTGCAGCACCGTTCCTGGCCTTCTTCAAGAAGTACCGCCTCTTCCGTATCATCGCTGCGGTGGTGGTCCTTGCCGGTGCACTGGTCTGGGCGATTACATTCTATAACGCCCTGTGGGGCCACCTGGCCTCCTTTGCCACTTGGGTGCCGACCACCATGGTTAAATAATTGAGCCATTGTCGATCAAACCGGTTAGATCATCTCTCCCCGGTTTTTTATTTGAAGAGTGGGCTTGGTCATGGGTGCTTGACAAGCATTCAAACATGCATATAATAACGACACCTATATAAAACGCGATGACCGGGACGAGTATACGATCCGCAAGCCGCCAGGGAGAGATGGCCTAAGACTGAGAGCCTTCTCCGGCAAGCACCGTGGAAAACCACCCGCGAGCGAGAACCCGAACGGCAGAGGAGTTGTCTGGTGTGACCTCCCTGCAAGTAAGGTGAACGAATGGCCCCGTTACCGGCCCCATGAGATGTCCTTTACCTGAGCCCCTCGATCGTACCCGGGGACTGCGTTCAGGACAAATCGGGTGGAACCGCGTGATCGCGCAAGCGCTCTCGCCCCGAAATTTGGGCGAGAGTTTTTATTTTACAGGAGGTCACTATGACTAAAGAACACACCAGTACTTCCCGGCGACCCAGAGGTCAATAGCCACATTCCGGGATCGCTCTTCCCGCCTGCGGCCAACAGAACCGATCAAAGCAAGGAGAAAATATGTCCGACCAACCTGAAGAACGCTACGAAGATTCACAGCTCTACCGCATCCGCCACTCAGCTGCGCACGTGATGGCGCAAGCGGTGTTGGAATTTTACCCAGAGACCAAGTACACGATCGGTCCGCCGGTGGAGAACGGTTTCTACTACGACTTCGACCTACCCCAGCCGATCGTTCTGGAGGACCTGGAAAAAATCGAAAAACGCATGCGGCAAATCATCGCCGGGGGACACCCCTTCGTAAAAAAAGTTGTTTCCGCCGAAGAAGCCCGCCAGGTTTTCAAGAACCAGTCCTACAAACTGGAACTGATCGACGGCCTCGAAAAAGGCGGGCTGGACGAGTACGGCAACCCGCTGGCTGAAAAGCCGGAGATCTCGCTCTATCAGAGCGATACTTTCACGGACCTATGCCGGGGTCCACACGTGGATACCACGCGGCAGATCAACCCGGCGGCCATTAAATTAATGTCCATTGCCGGGGCCTACTGGCGCGGCGATGAGCACAATAAAATGCTGACGCGCATCTACGGCACAGCCTGGCGTACGCCCGACGAGCTCAAGAACTATCTCAAGATGCTCGAGGAAGCCAAAGCGCGCGACCACCGCAAACTCGGCAAGGAATTGGAAATCTTTATGTACGACGAGGAAGTCGGCCCTGGCCTGCCGCTCTGGCTGCCGCACGGTGGCGTGATCATCGAGGAACTGGAACAGCTGGCCAAAGAGATGGAGGAAAAGGCCGGTTACCTGCGAGTGCGGACACCACACCTTGCAAAAGAAGATCTGTTCCTGCACTCCGGCCACCTACCCTACTATGCCGAGTCCATGTACCCGCCCATGGAACTCGAAGGGACGAAGTACTACGTCAAGCCGATGAACTGCCCGATGCACCACAAGATCTACGGGTCGAAGTCGCGCTCCTACCGCGACCTGCCCATCCGCCTGGCCGAATACGGAACGTGCTACCGCTATGAGAAATCGGGCGAGTTGTTTGGCCTGATGCGCGTCCGCTCGATGCAGATGAATGACGCCCACATCTACGTAAGCGAAGACCAATTCGAGCAGGAGTTCATGGCAGTCATTGACCTGTACAAGAAATACTTCGACCTGTTTGGAATCGAGAAATTTGTCATGCGCCTGAGCCTGCATGCCAGGGAAGGTTTGGGCAAAAAATATGTGGATAACGAGCGCCTGTGGCTGAAGACAGAAGATATGGTGCGCCGTGCGATGACGAATGGGAAAGTGCCCTTCATGGAGGCTACCAACGAAGCCGCCTTTTATGGCCCCAAGATAGACGTCCAAATCTGGAGCGCCATTGGTAAGGAATTCACGCTGGCCACCAACCAAGTGGATTTTGCCCAGCCGGGGCGTTTTAACCTGGTTTTTACAAATAAAGATGGGGTCGAGGAGACGCCATTGTGCATCCACCGGGCTCCGCTCAGCACACATGAGCGTATGGTCGGGTTCCTGCTCGAACACTATGCAGGCAACTTCCCGGTCTGGCTCTCGCCCGAACATGTACGCGTCATCCCGATCACCGACCCGCAAAACGAATATGCTGAGAACATCGTCCACCAGTTGCTCGACCAGGGTATCCGCGCCAGCGCAGACGTCAACGCCCAGCGTATGAATGGTAAGATCCGCTCAGCCCAGTTGATGAAAGTTCCCTATATGCTGGTTGTCGGCGAGAACGAAGCCCAGGCCGGGCAGGTCTCCCTGCGCGTCCGGGATGGATCCCGGGCGGATAATATCCCGCTGGCAGAGTTCATCGCCCGCGCAAAGAACCGGATCTCGACCCGATCCAGTCAATTTTAAACGAGACAAAAGCTAAAAAAGTTGAGGGCAATCTTTCCCAGCCTCAGCGTTTTTATTGACGATTCGGCGGTCTTCATGGTATTATCAGCCCGCTTAAACCAGCCCCCGAGCTGGACTTCCGTTATTTTGCAAGGAGAGACGTATCAGCGCCAACGAATTTCGAGTCAATGAAACCATACGAGTTCCTGAAGTACGGCTAATCGGTGCCGCAGGTGAAAACGTGGGAGTGATCGCCACCCGTGAAGCCCTGCGGATGGCCCATGAAGCGGATCTCGACCTTGTAGAGGTCGCTCCCAATTCCGCCCCGCCCGTGTGCCGCATCATGGATTTTGGCAAGTTCCTGTACGAGCGGGAAAAGAAAGACCGGGAAGCGCGCAAGGCACAGACGAAGGTTGAAGTCAAGGAAATCCGTCTGCGCCCCAAGACTACCGACCACCACCGGGATTTCAAAGTGGATGACGCCCGCCGCTGGCTGGAGCACAACATGAAAGTCCGTGTGACCATCCGCTTCCGCGGCCGTGAAATCACATACCCGGAAATTGCACTCGAAGATCTGAGAGAAATTGCCCATGAACTGTCTGATGTGGGCACGGTGGAACAAGCCCCTGCCATCGAAGGTCGGGCCATGTCCATGATGCTCGTGCCAGCCAAGGGCATTGTAAAGAAGAAGCCCGTAGAAAACGCTGACGAGAATCCTGAGCAACCGGAAAAGATCGAGCAACCGCAGGAGTAAAATCCTGCGGAATCTTGTGTAAAGGAGTAAGAGCTGTGCCGAGTAAGAGGAAAGAACCCAAGTATAAGCTGAAGACCCATAAGGCCACTTCGAAACGATTTGGCATTACCGGGTCTGGCAAGATCGTGCGCACCAAAGGCGGCAAGGCCCACCTGCGTCGCAAATCATCGCATCGGGTGAAGGCTTTGTTCGGTGAAATGGTTGCCGTCCAAGGGAAAAGTTATATCAAGCGCATCCGGCGCCTGGCGCCACACATGAAACCATAATACCTTCGGGTATCCTGGAGTTTCCTGTAATTTATCCTTTTTAATTGCGGCTACCGGGTGTATATAACTGGAGCGCAGGCAAACGCCTGCACCGGCGCCCGGGGGCACGCAGGAGGTAATAAATAAATGGCACGTGTAAAAGGCGGACCGCAAGGTCACCTGCGTCACAAGAAAATATTGAATTACACCAAGGGACAGCGCATGAGCAGACACCTTCTGTTCCGGCGCGCCAACGAGGCGTATCTGAAGAGTATGTGGTATTCTTCACGCGACCGCCGCGTTCGGCGTCGCGACCTGCGCAAATTATGGATTACCCGCATCAACGCCGCCGCCAGGCTCAACGGTACAACGTACAGCCGCCTGGTAGGCGCCCTGAAGAAGGCGAGCATCAACATCAACCGCAAGATGCTGGCTGACCTGGCCGTACGTGACCCTCAGGTTTTCGCCGCAGTAGTCAAGCAAGCCAGCCAGACTTAAGTCAAAACATGATCTACCACAGGGGCACACCATGGTGTGCCCCTGTATCGTTTAATGGGGGTAAAATATTCCTATGAATACCTGCTGGTCGAAACCATCCTTCTGTGCGCCAGCTTACATCATATCAAGGATAACCACCCCAATAACCCTGAATGATCACTTCAACACATAATTCCAAGATACAACAAGTACGCGACCTGCTCGGACGCTCGAAAGAACGCCGCGAGGCAGGTGCATTTATAGCCGAGGGGATCAGGCTGGTGGAAGATGCCCTGGCCACAGAGTGGCCATTCCAGTTTGTTCTGGCGGGTGAAAACCTGAGCGAACGCGGGAAAACGCTGGTCGCTAGGCTTCAATCGCGCGGCGTGAACGTTGAAATCGTTGCAGATCATCTGATCCAATCCGTAAGCGAGACCGAGACCTCGCAAGGCGTCCTGGCGGTTCTGGATGGTTCACGATTGCCTATCCCCCGATCTTTATCGTTTGCTCTCATCCTCGACCAAATCCGTGATCCTGGCAACCTAGGGACCCTGCTGCGGACAGCCGCAGCAGCAGGGGTTCAGGCTGTTCTTCTCCCGCCGGAAACTGCGGATGCATTTGCGCCGAAGGTCGTCCGGGCTGGAATGGGGGCGCATTTCCGGTTACCGATCCGGTCATTAACGTGGGAAGAGATCCGGACAACCACACAAGGCCTGAAAATCCACCTGGCCGATATGGAGGGTGTCATCCCTTGCTGGCAGGCGAATTTCAGTAACCCGCTGGCATTGATCGTGGGAGGCGAAGCAGATGGAGCCAGCCAGCCAGCGCAGGAACTGGCGACATTCCAGGTGTCAATCCCGATGCCCGGCAAAGTCGAGTCGCTTAATGCAGCGGTGGCAGGGGCGATCTTGATGTTCGAGGTTGTGCGGCAAAGAAGAGGGGAATAGGGAAATGGGGAGTAGAGAAAACCGGAACAAAATGGTATATCAATGTAGACTATGAAAATAGTATTCACAACAGCTATAATATTTACATAAAAAACCTCCCGGCTCCATTTACAAAATGTGGGAGGAACCAAAATGGCTAATATTTATTAAAGATGAAAAAATGAAAATTCGCTCCATCACCTACTTCTGCAATCCCGGCTGGCCGTTGGACGGGAAAAAGCTCCAAGCGGCCGGAACGTTCCTCGCCGAGGCCAAAACCAATTTCGAGGCGGCCGGCTACGAGGTCCAGTCGACGCGGCTGGCAACAACCCCATTCCCGTTCTTACTCGGTGCAGAAAAGATATTCGAAACCCCGCGGTTGGCTGCAGAAATGAGCCGGATTCTGCCAGAAATCGGCATCGCCTATGCTGCCCTCGGTCCAGCCGTGCCGAGCATTCCTGATAGTTACCAGGTTCTCCCCAATTCAATCGACGTCTCAAAAAATATCTTTTTTTCCGGGATCATGGCAGACGCAAAGCGCGGTATCTCTCTCATGGCAATCAATGCCTGCGCGGATGTGATCGTCCAGATCGCCAAGCTCGACCCAAACGGGTTTGCCAACCTAAATTTCGCCGCCCTAGCGAACGTGCCGCCCGGGACACCTTTCTTCCCGGCTGCTTATCACGACGGGAAAGAACCAGTGTTTGCACTTGCCATGGAAGCTGCAGACGTGGCCGTAGAGGCTTTTGAAAACGCGGAAACGATCGAGGCTGGCCGGGACGCCATGATCGCAACATTGGAAGAAAACAGCAAAACCCTGGCGAAAATTGCCGACATTTTAAAGTTTAAATACCTGGTCAAATTTGCCGGGATTGACTATTCCCTAGCCCCATTCCCGATAGCAACCCGCTCCCTGGGAGCGGCCTTTGAACGGATGGGTGTGCCGAAGGTGGGTCTGCACGGATCGCTGGCGGCGGCAGCCATCCTGGCTGATGCGGTCGACCGGGCGCGCTTCCCACGGGCCGGGTTTTCCGGCTTGATGATGCCCGTACTGGAAGACGCCGTGCTTGCCGAACGCGCCGCCGAGGGGAGGCTGACCGTCAAAGACCTTCTGCTTTATTCCGCTGTGTGCGGTACCGGCCTTGACACCGTGCCTGTGCCAGGAGACGTGACATCTGGTCAGATCGCGGCAGTCCTGCTGGACATCTCCGCCCTGGCCCTGCGCCTGGACAAACCTCTTACGGCGCGGCTGATGCCGGTCCCAGGCAAACAGGCAGGTGACATCACCAGTTTCGATTTCGGCTATTTCGCCAACAGCCGGGTGATGGCACTGAAGGCAGAACCGCTTGAGAAGGCGCTGGGAGGGAAGGAAACATTCCTGTTGGAAAAAAGAGGTCATTTACCGTAAAAGAAAAAAGGTGGACGCGCAGCTTCGCTTCCACCGTTCTCTCCTTTCCGTGCTATATCCTCCAATATTCTCCCCCTCCCGCTTCGCGTTCCATCAATTTTGCTCCGACCAATTCCCGCCGCAGGGAGGCGGTGTCTTCATGGAAGCGGGACAAGATTTCATTGACCTGTTTCTCGCTGTATCTTTTCCCGAGTTCAAAATCGCGCACCACATACCGCAGGATGGCTTCCAGTTTTTTACGCTGGGCGGGGATCTCTTTCAGGCTGCCATCCGGGCGTGTGAAATCACCGATCACTTTGCGGTCATAGCCATCCACATCCACCCCGGCGGCCACGGAGACCAGGTTGGTATGCGAAAAAAGCAGGCGCGTTTTCTGCAAGGCCTTTTCTTCCAACCGGTAGATACTATAGTAGCCTTCGGCGCGGGCCGACACCAGTCCCACCTGAGCCAACCTGGAAAGGTGGTGGGAAACTGTGGAGGCTTTCAGCCCCAGCACGGCGGCTAGTTCCCCACCGCTGTACGGACGCTGCGCCAACAGACCGACTATCTTCAACCGGTTGGCATCTGCAAGGACCTTGAAAAAAGCGACCAGTTCTTCGTTTTCTATGCTCATTCCGGCCTCCCGTCGACAGGCTCAGGACAACGCCAATATTTTGACCCATCGCGTTCACGAGCCAGCATCCCAACGTCGACCAGGTCGCGCCGCAACCCGGCGACATCCTCGTTATTGCGAAGGAGGATGGAATTGACTTCCATCTCGGTGTAGAATGTGCCGGGTTCAAATGCGGCCAGAATGTACTCCAAAACAATACGAAACTTATCAGCCTGGGTTCTGGAGTTGGGTACCTGCCGGATGGTCCCATCCGAATTCAGGAACCTTGCCAGGATCTTTTGCTGGTCTTTTACCAGATCCGGTTTGGATCCATAAGCCGAGTGTTTGCCTTCGAACTGGCGGCGGGCAAGTGTCTCCAACCCATTTGTATCCAGTTCGAATATCTCGCCCTTTTTGTGCACCAGGCCGACGAATTCCAAAAAAGCCAGGTGTTTGAACACTTGGCGGGTGGGCAGGGATAAACCTTCGGTGATGTCTGCCAAGCGCGTCGGTCTCTGGGCTAACATGCCGACGATCTTCAACCGGTCAGCATGAGCCAAGGCTTTAACAAAGTCAAGTATTTCGTGGTTATCTGCCATAGTTTCACCTCGATAAAATCAATTCGATACATATCGAATTGATTTTATCGAGGGAATTTTATCCTGTCAAGAGCGATGCACTCATAGCGGGCTTTCCCTAAGGTTGCAAGCCCGGTAATCTACACCCTCTGACTCCAGCCCCAAGGCCAGGCTTCGGGGTCTCTTGGTGCCGAAACTGTCGATGGTGGTTTGAAGCCGATCCCGGGTATTGGAGGGCGCTGAATGCGCCCTCCAATACCCCAAACCCAAGTTCATGTAAACCGATGCGTCCCCATTCAAACACGCGCAGGTTTCAGGCCTGTGAAGAGGCGGTATAATGGCCGCACCCAATTCCATATCAAGGAGGATTGTCTGTGGATCTACCCAAGAATGCGTATTTCCAGGGCAAAATCGTCCCCTATTCCGAGGCGAGAGTCGGAGTCGCCACGCACGCACTTAATTACGGCACGGCCGTTTTCGGAGGCATGCGCGGTTACTGGAACGAAGAGAAGGAACGCCTCTTTGTTTTTCGTCCTCTGGACCACTACCGTCGCTTCCTGAATTCGTGCCGGATAATGTGCATGGAATTCGGACAAACGCCCGAAAGCCTGACCGACCTGACCCTCGAACTGCTACGCCGGGATTCCTACCGGCAGGACATTTACATCCGACCGCTGGCTTATAAATCGGAGGAAGGGATTGGTGTACGCCTGCACGACCTGAAAGAGGATCTGACCATTTTCGCCATGCCTTTCGGCCAGTATATTAAGAACGACACTAACGCCCACGTGACCATTTCTTCATGGCGACGCATTGACGATAACATGATCCCGGCACGCGGCAAGATCAGCGGCGCATATGCCAGTTCGGCGCTGATCAAGACCGATGCGGCCCAGGCCGGTTTTGATGAAGCACTGGTGTTGACCCAGGAAGGCCACTTGACCGAGGGCAGTGCCATGAATATCTTCATGGTGCGTGACGGAATCCTGGTCACCCCGCCGATCACGGACAACATCCTGGAAGGCATCACCCGCCGTTCGGTGATGGAACTGGCCAGGAACGAGCTGGGGCTGACGGTAGTCGAACGCCCTATTGACCGCACAGAAGTCTACATCTGTGAAGAGTTGTTCCTGACCGGTACCGCCGCGCAGGTAACCGTGGTAACAAAGGTGGATTACCGGCCGATCGGAAAAGGTCTGATGGGACCCATTGCCGGGAAGTTGCGCGAATTGTTCCTGGAGGTCGTGCGAGGCAAGAATCCGAAATACGCTCACTGGAATACGGTGGTCTAGGCTGCAATTTAGCACCTAAAGAATTAAAAAGAACGCGACCGACAAGCCGCGTTCTTCCTTTTTAATCAATTTCCTTAGCGGGTTTTGGTGAAGACCACCATGACAAGATTTTGAGTGCAATCCGTCTTCGTATCAAAATAGACCTTGTTGGTCAATTGTTTGCCAGCGTTATCTAACAGCTGGATCCAGAGCGTCTGGGTCGAGGCGACCGGGTGGTCACCGAGGATAAATTCAAAACCGGATGGGCCAACCGTGGTGGCAAGCCCGCTCAAAGTCATGTAACTGATCGCCGTACCTTCCAAAGTGCCGCCCAGTTGAATCTGTTGGGAAAGTAACGCTTTGCCATCAGTGCCAAACACCTTTCCAGCTACGCCGATCCAAGCACATTTTTTATCGGGATGGAGGGTTGTACTCGCTACATATGTAATAACCACCGATGCCGGCATGGGAGTGGGAGTAATGGTTGGCTCGAGTGTAACGGTGGGGGTAGATGTAACGGACGGGGTTATCATTTGAGGAAGCAATGTCCACGTGGGGGCTTTGGTGCGGGAGGCCACAGGTTGGATCGTCGGGGTAAAGGTCCATGTGGACTCCAAGGGAATGATGGTGCTGGTGGCAGTGACCGTCTGATAGCTGGTGGGGAGCGGCGCAGGGGGGAATGGGTTGATGGGTGAGTTCGGGTTGTTGAAGATGGTCCAGAAATAATAAGCCAAGCCGCAAACACCCAGCAATACTATCAGAGTCAGGAAATTCCAAACCAGGGGTTTCCAGTTGACCTTCTTCCGTTCGGGTTTGAGCTCAAAGTTGTCCATAAATCCTTCTCCCATTCCACACAAGCCACATCAGGGTGCGTAGAGAATTGTACTCTCATTCCGGCGCTGGGTCAGCCAGCTTTGCACAGCGCGTTCCTGCATGGTCAACAGGGCATCTGGCGAAACCAGGCGGGCTGGGTCACGTTCCACAACATACAGGATATGATAGACAGTGCCATCCTGTATGATCGCACTGTACTGGCCAGGCTGAAGGGCAAATGCCGCTTCTTCAATCGCCGAGGAAGGAAGGTAGCCGCGCGGGAACCAGCCTAATTCGCCTTTTGTCACCGGTTCATACTGGGCAGCCAGATCAGAGAAATCCCATCCAGCCTGTAAAAAACCGAGTGCCTGTTGTGCATCTCCTGAATTATAGAGCAAAATCTGTTTCACGTGTACCTGCTCAGCGGTGCCGGGGACAGAGGCAGCAATCCGGTCGCGCATCCAAGCAGCGCCTATCTGGCGGCGCAAGGAGGAGCGAAAATCTGCATCAGTGTACCCATGCACCGATTCCCAGCCCCCCAACCCATCCGCCCCACCCAACTGGGCGGTCAAAGCGTCAATCCGACTCTGGACTGTTGCGTCGTCGACCACAAAACCAGAGGCAACCGCGCCCTGCTCGAGCAAAAGAGTGTCGACAAAATCGTTCGACACAGCCTGGGCAGCGGTCTCAAGGGTAACAGTATTTCCCAAACCAGCTTGAGCCTGCTGATAACGAGCCAGTTCGGCCTCGAACTCAGAGGCGGTAACACCTTCTCCGTTGACGCTGACCGCGAGCGGGATCGGAGTTTCGGTCGGTGTTGGAATGGGTGTAGAGGTCGGAACGGGTCCGAGAGTCTGACCGCAGGCTGCAAGCGCCAAGGCCAGGAGAATTATTATGGGAGCAAGGAACTTATTCAGCAATGAATGAGCCATTTGCAAGATTATACCAATTAATAAAAAATAGGGGCACGGCGACGCCGTGCCCCTACCGGGTTACACGATCTAATAATCCATTCCACCGCCGCCAGGGGGCATTGGGGAGGGTTTATCTTTTTCGGGGACATCGGTGACGAGGCACTCGGTGGTCAGGATCATGGCGGCAATGGAGGCCGCGTTCTCGAGAGCACCGCGCACGACCTTCAGCGGGTCAATCACGCCAGCCTTGAGCATATCGACGTATTCGCCAGTGATGACATTATAGCCGAGGTGTTTGTTGCCTTGTTCCTTGGCGAGGCGACGGACGTTCTCGATGATGACCGCACCATCCTGACCGGCATTCTCAGCCAGCTTACGGATGGGGGCTTCTAGCGCCTTGCGGACGATGGCAACGCCAATGCTTTCATCGTCGCCGGTCATCTTGACCTTGTCGAGGGCTGCGACTGCGTTGATGAAGACAATCTCACCACCGGGGACGATGCCTTCTTCAATGGCAGCGCGAGTGGCAGAGAGTGCGTCTTCGACGCGGTGCTTCTTCTCTTTGAGTTCAGTCTCTGTGGCAGCGCCAACACGGATGATGGCAACACCGCCAGAGAGTTTGGCCAAACGCTCCTGGAGTTTCTCTTTGTCGTAATCGCTGGTGCTCTTGTCAATCTCAACGCGGATCTGCTCGATGCGGCCCTTGATCTGGGAAGAGTCGCCCTTGCCACCGACGATCGTGGTGTTATCCTTGTCGGTGACGACTTTCTCGGCCCGGCCGAGGTCTTCCAGGGTGGTGGTCTCAAGCTTTCGGCCAGTCTCTTCTGAGATAACCTGACCACCGGTCAGGGCAGCGATATCCTGCATCATAGCCTTGCGGCGATCGCCAAAGCCCGGGGCCTTAACGGCCAAGACGTTGAGCATGCCCCGCAATTTGTTCAGCACGAGGGTGGCCAGGGCTTCGCCGTCAATATCCTCGGCGATGATGACCAGGTCGCGCTTGCCAATCTGGACGAGTTTTTCCAGAACCGGGACGATGTCTTGGGCAGCGGAAATTTTCTTGTCGTAGATGAGGATGTAAGGCTCAGGGATGACCGCTTCCATGTGTTCAGAGTCGGTGATGAAATAGGCCGAGATATAACCGCGGTCGAACTGCATCCCTTCCACATACTCGGTCTCGAATTGCAGAGACTTTGACTCTTCAACCGTGATGACGCCATCCTTACCAACCTTATCCATCACATCGGCAATCAGTTTGCCGATCTCGGGGTCAGCAGCAGAGTTGGTGGCAACAGAGGCGATTTCTTCCTTGGTCTCGATCTTTTGGGCCATTTTGCGCAGGGCATTGACAACCGCTTCCACGCCCTGGCTGATGCCAAGTTTAAGGCGCATCGGGTTGGCACCCGCGGCCAGATTCTTCAAGCCTTCAGAGACGATCGCGTGGGCCAGCACGGTGGACGTGGTGGTACCATCGCCAGCGATGTCATTGGTTTTGGTGGCGGCTTCCTTGAGAAGTTGTGCACCCATATTTGCAAATGGGTCTTCCAGTTCGATCTCCTTGGCAACCGTCACGCCGTCGTGGGTGATGGTGGGGGAGCCAAACTTTCGATCCAAAGCCACGTTGCGGCCCTTAGGGCCAAGGGTGGTGCCAACAGCGTTGGCAACCACGTCAATACCTTGCTGAAGACGCCGGCGGGCGTCTTCGGAAAAGACGAGTTGTTTTGCAGCCATATTACATTCCTCCAAATCAGATTATTTACTAACAATGGCGAGGATGTCGCTCTCGCGCAGGATGATCAATTTCTTGGCATCCACTTTGATTTCCGTGCCGGAATACTTGGCGTACAAGACTTTGTCGCCGACAGATACGTCCATGGCGATACGCTTTCCATCATCGTCGCGGTCGCCAGGGCCGATCGCCAAAACTTTGCCCTGCTGGGGTTTTTCTTTGGCCGTTTCGGGGAGCACGATGCCGCCCGGTGTGATGTCATCTTGCTCGATTGGATCGATCACCACACGACTGCCCAAGGGTTTGAGATTAAGTGCCATATATGCCTCCTGAATTAGTTGTTTCATCAATTTAGCACTCCAGCATGCCGAGTGCTAATTCTTATGATACAAGATTTCTGGATGAACGTCAAGAGGTCATTGGGCTATCTAACAAAACTCTGATAATCCCCCATTCCAAACCAACCTCAGCCTGCAAAGCTAAGGCCGAGGCGTATATCCCGGCGTCGGCATGGTAGCGACTGTGGAGGCCGGAGTGGTAATCGGCGAGGGTGTCTGAGTCTGTGAGGCAATAACACTGGCGCAGATGGACAGGCCATCTGAGGCATTTTGCACAATGACCTGATCAGTGGCATAAGTTTGGGTAAGCAGCGTCAGCACCCTGACAGCCGCATCACAGTAACGGGGAGTCTGGGGAGAAAAGGCCGCCAGGACGGAGCCATAGTCCAAATAATAAGTGGCACTTCTCGGTGAAAGTAAAAGAGGAATGACTGTAACGCCAGCGTCACCTGCCGGGCAGCCATTGCGTGCCTTGCAAGATATTTCCGGCGTGCAGCCATCCACTGCACATTGCAAGGCGTATATGGCGGTTTCATAATTTCGTCCGCGTTTATAGACATTCCCCAATTGCCCATAAAGGTCGGCATTGGTCGGGTCCAATGAGACTGCTTTCTGAGCATTCAAGGCAGCTGCAAAGAATTGGCCCATCTGGGCATATGTCTTGGCAATGGCGAGATAAGGCGATGGATCGAGGACCTTTAGTTGCTCGTTCAAGCGGACAGCCTTGGCGTAGCTGTCCAAAGCTTGATTGTACAGGTCCGTCTGCTGGGCCCCCGGTGATGTGTTAAGAGCAAGCGTACGGTAATTATGCCCGATAGAAACATAAAGGAATGTTAGATTCGGATTAATCAGCAGTGCCTGCTGGTATTCTTCGATCGCCTGGCTGTAATACCTGTTTGATTCAAGATAGTAAGCATAAACCCGGTGAATATCCATCAGCTGCAGGCCAAGTTGAAGTGCAGGTTGGATATTCTGTTCAGCCTGTGTCCATTTCTGCTCGTCAATGAGGATCTCTGCATAGAAAGCCAGGGCCAATGGATTCTGGCCGTTCGAGGAGATGGCGCGCAATGCCTCCTGATCGGCTTGGATAAGAAGTTTGGCAGCTGTCTGACCGTCTGTTCGCAGGGCATCCAGGTTTGAATCAGCGTTCCAGTCCAGAACAAAGGCGCGGATGGCGAGAACATTACTGTCCTCAGGCGCGATGTTATTTGCCTGGTCCGCGGATTGCAGGGCCTCGGTCAGCCGGGTCAGGCGGTCGGTATCATTGGAAAGCAAGCGCGAGGAATAAGCCTGGATGCGCGCCAGTTCAGCGAAAGCCTCGGCATTGTTTGGATCCACTTTCGTGGCTTCCTGATAAGCCGTGATAGCGGCGGGCAAATCACCGGCGTTAAAAGAGGCTTCCCCTTCCATCACCAAGGAATTGACCGTCCGCGTGGAAGTCGGAGTCGGGTCGAATGGATTACTAATCTCCCCTGTATGCAACCGAAGTATAAGCCAGACCCCGGCCAAAATAAACAAGGCCAAGGCAAACAGGCGATAAAGGTTCGAGGTCCGGCGCTGATTAAATAGCGCGCGGCGGCGGGTCACTTTCATGGGGTTGGGGTGACTTTGGGAGTCGCCGAAGGATGCACGGAGGGTGTTCCCAGGCTCTGCGCACAAAGTTGCTGAACATAATTCGCATTGTAAGCAGCATCGGGATCATTCGGGACCGCAGTTAAAAGATGCTGTGTAATAGGCAAGGCATCGCCACAACGGTTGTTATTTGCCAGAAGAATGGCGTAAACATAGAAATATTGGGCGATACGTGCGTCTCCACCTATCAGAGGCTGGGGCTGGACAATCTGGCCATTTACATCCGTTCCACCATTGATCGCCAGAGAAAGTTGAATTATGGCATTGGGCCAATCCATCGACTTGTAAAGCATATATCCCCAGTTGCCGCGCAAATATGGATCGGTGGGATCGTTCCCAACTGCACTCTCTGCGTACTGGGCAGCCTTGCCATATTCACCGATGGAGGCCAGGGCGCGCGAACTATAAAGGGATGGACGGGTATCGGAAGGATTATAAGTATTGGCAAGCGTGTATTGCTGTAGGGCAAGGTCGATCACTCCCAACCCCTTATAAGCTACACCGAGCTCCAGGTGGATCTCCGAAATATTCGGGTTAATCTGAATGGCGAGAAGATATTCCTGGACGGCTTGCTCTGCGTTATCAGTAAGGTGGAGAATATATGCGCGCGCCCAGTGGGCTTCCAGGCTGTTGGGAGCCAATGTGACCGCAGCTTGAGAGGCTTCGATGGCAACCGTGATCGGGTCGACGTATGGGCCGGCATTATTTTCATACATCTGGCCATACAGGAAAGCCTTGTAAGCCTGGATATTTCCATTGGTGGGGTCCAGTCGCAAAGCTTCCGTCATAGAAGTATCTGCCGCAACATAGTCACCCTTATTGGTCAGCGCCCAAGCGCGTATGGCATGTGCCATCGAGTTGTTGGGATTGAGCAGAAGGGAATTTTCGGCATTGACCAGCGCCTCATCATACTTCCCAGCAAAAATCTGGACACGTGCCAGGTCAATATAAATAGAAGGGTCATCCGGTTTAATACGGATGGCTTCCAAATAGGTATCAATCGATTGAAGTAATTTACCATTATTAAATAAGCTCTCCGCATCTGTGACGTAAGACTCGGGGTCACGGGTGGCTGTTGAAGTCGCCATGAACGGGGTTTGGGCGGTTGGTAGAATGAATCGATCTACGTAAGAGACAATGGCAATCAGAATCACTACGATCGCAACAAAGAACCAATTGATGCGGGGGCGCCGTTGGCGCATGTTCCATTTAGAACCTCGGAGATACATTCAATCATCTTACCATCCTATATAAATGGGCGTCAATCCCTGCCCCAAGCCTCTCACGAAATTCTTATCGTCAACGTACTTTTCGTAAAAAAGCACAGATTTCACCAATAACATAGAAAATAACCAAAGAATTTCCGAGAATTCTCCTGAAGGTATATCGAGACTGCCTTGCTCCACAAGCCCGGATGCCAGGGTGAATAAACAAATTTCGGCAACCCGGACTTTAAGGGTTCCATTTCCATGCAAAACTCTTGTCAGACAACCCGCTTGCGACTAGAATTGGATCATGGAGTTCGACGTATTCACGCTGCTCCCAGAAGTATTCCCCCCCTATCTCAATAGTAGTATTTTGAATCGTGCAAGCGAGCACGGTTTGATCGACGTGCGCATCCACAACATCCGCGACTGGGCTACCGACAAACACCACGTCACCGACGACGAACCATACGGCGGTGGAGGCGGGATGGTGATGAAAGTCGAACCGGTCTTCGCCGCGGTTGAAAGCGTGCTCGGACCTGAAGCCGGCTGCCCGATCATTTTACTTACCCCCCAGGGACGCGTATTCAGTCAAAAAATAGCAATGGAATTAGTTCGGAACGCGCACCTGGCCCTGATCTGTGGCCGCTATGAAGGCGTGGACGAGCGTATCCGTGAACACCTGGTCACGGACGAAATCTCCATCGGTGATTACGTTCTGACAGGCGGCGAGCTCCCGGCGCTGATCCTGATCGATGCCATTTCCCGTCTCATCCCCGGCGTACTCGGGGATCCAGACGGCGCGATGGATGACTCACATGCCACCGGCCTGCTCGAATACCCGCATTACACCCGTCCGGCAGAATTTCGCGGATGGGATGTACCCGAAATCCTCCTTTCTGGCGACCACGCTAAAATACAAAAATGGCGCCGCGAGCAGTCGCTGCGGCGAACCCTCAAGCGTCGACCGGATCTTTTGGAAAGTGCCCCCCTAAGTGAAATGGACCGCAAGGTCCTAAAAAAAATCGAAGGAGAAGGAGGCAATTCATGAAGTTTAAATACGGTAAGATTTTTTTGCTTGGTTTCGGGTTCTTTGGTGTGAGCGTCATCTGGAGCGTATATAACGCTTTCGTTCCGTTGTTCCTGGCAAACAAGTTCCATTTCGCTCCCTGGCTGATCGGTTTCTTTATGACCCTCGATAACCTAGCAGCACTTTTCATCCAGCCTCCAGTTGGGGCTTGGTCCGACCGCCTGCGGACAAAGATCGGGCGGCGTATGCCATTCATCTTGATCGGAGCCCCTATCGGGGCAATCGCTTTTGGTCTGATCCCGATCGCTGCCGTTCCAACCCTGTTCGTAGCATGCACCAGCACACTCTTGCTCAGCATGGCGTTCTGGCGGACGCCCGTAGTGGCCCTGATGCCCGACATCACGCCATCGCAATACCGTTCGCAGGCCAACGGTATCATTAACCTGATGGGAGGGATCGGCACCATTATCGCATCGCTGGTGGGAAGCACCCTGTATGAAATCAATGTCAACTTCCCCTTCTGGATGGGGTCAGCACTGGTCATCGTGGCTGCGCTGATGGTCTTCATTTTCATTAAAGAGCCAAAGCAATATGATGCTGCCGAGAAAGAACCAAACATGTTTGAGAGCCTGAAGGAATTAGCCCAGGACAAAGACAAAAGCGGTCTGCGCATCCTCCTGGCAATCTTTTTCTGGTTCCTGGCTTATACCGGCATCGAGGCGTTCCTCACCCTGTATGCCACCAAACAACTGGGCATCCCTGAAGGGGATGCCGGGCGCATGATGGGACACATTGGTATTTTCTTTGTCCTGTTTGCACTGGTTGCAGGCTTCCTTGGCAGCCGTATCGGCAGGCGGATCACCATCTCCATCGGCATTGTCGCGATGGCTGCATTAATCCTGGCAATTGCCGTGTTGCCAGCTGGACTCCTTTCCACCACGTTGACAAAGCTGCCTATGCTGGGAACCATCCGGGTGATCAACCTATTCCTGATGGGAGCAGGCATTGCCTGGTCTTTCATCAATATCAACTCCCTGCCGATGGTTGTGGATCTGACTACGGCAGCGCGCGTCGGTACTTTCACCGGTCTTTACTATCTCTTTTCCACACTCTCGGCTATTGTGGGACCGAATCTAAATGGCTGGATCGTCCAGTTAACCGGCAGCAACTACAACATGATGATGTTCGTGAGTCCTGCCTTCCTGGTGGTGGCACTTGTGCTGATGCTGGGTGTCCGCCGGGGTGAGGCGAATGTCGCTTCGTGACATTTGTCCAGCCGAATCGTGAGACCTGTTCTAGCCGTTTTTTATCAACAGGCTTGCGAAATGGGCAAAGAGGCTGTATACTACTTTTAACAGATGTATGAATTCTTTCGAGAGGAGGAGGTATAAGTCTGTATAAACAATTAACCCTTCTTCAAATCCGACCATCTGTAATTCATATTTTCCACTTTCAAGAGGAGAGGAACAAATGAAGAAACTGTACTTAGTAATTGCTGTTTTGGTCATGGCCGCCATGCTTGTCCCGGCCTGCACCCCCACAGCTCCCGATTGCACCAAGCCCGAGGTTTTTTGCGTTGGCCTGGTGACGGATGTGGGCAAGGTTGACGACAAGTCCTTCAACCAGACCGCCTGGGAAGGCGTGCAGCAGGCGAAGACCGATGGAGTTGCGAATTGGGTGCAATATATCGAGACCACTGACGCGAAAGACTACGACAAGAATATCGCCACCTTCGCGGATGCTGGTTACGACGAGATCGTCACTGTCGGTTTCAACCTGACTGAATCAACCTATACAGCCGCCAAGAAATACACAAGCATCATGTTCGTCGGCATCGACCAATTCCTATCTGCTGACGCCACACATCCAGAGTGGCCACTTGCCAACCTGGTCAGCATCTCCTACAACGAGGACCAATCCGGCTTCTTGGTGGGCGCCCTGGCCTCCATGATGTCTGCCTCGCACAAGATCGGCGCAGTTTGCGGTACCGATGCAGTTCCGCCCGTCTGGCGCTATGGCGAAGGCTACCGCGCTGGTGCAGCTTATGAAGATGCCAAGAATGGCACCACAACCGAGGTCTCCGTTGTATATCACAGCGATGTCGGCTTTGACAAGACCTTCACCGACCCGACATGGGGCGCTGATACGGCCAACTCGATGATTGATAAGGGTGCGGATGCGATCTTCGGCTGCGGCGGCAAGACCGGCAACGGCGCCGTTGATGCGGCAGCTCAACGCAGTGTATATGCCATTGGCGTAGACACCGATCAATATTTCACCCTACCCGAGGCAGATGCCTGGCTGCTCACCAGCGCAATGAAACCGGAAACCGCACCTGTGGCAGCTGTAATCAAACTGACCAAGGACGGAACATTCCCGACCGGGGGTATCTACATGGGTCCTTCAGGCTATGCTCCGTATCATGACCAAGCCAGCAAGGTTTCGGCCACAATTGATACGGAAATGAAGGCGATCCTGGCAGGCCTGTTGGATGGCTCGATCAAGACCAATGTGCCGCCTGTGAAACCCGCCCAGTAATCCGGAACCATAAATAGATGAATGATGTGGAAAGAGGAGAAATCCTCTTTCCACAATTTATTCATGCCAGCAATTTTGCATGGGAAAAACATCCATGCAAAATATCGATGGACAGATACCCGTGAAAAAACTAAGAGATCTCCTTAATCCCTTGCTCGTACCATTGCTGGCAATTTTTACCGCAATGGTTGCTGGTGGAATTATTATTGCAATCGTTGGTGGAAATCCATTCGCCGCATATTGGGGGCTCGTGCAAGGCTCCTTTGGTTCTGCCGCTGCATTAAGTGAAACAGCCGTCTGGGCCACGCCCTATATTTTTGCCGGCCTGGCGGTAGCTGTGGCTTTCAAAGGCGGATTGTTCAATATAGGTGCAGAAGGTCAATTAGCTTTTGGCGCAGTCATGGCAGCACTGATCGGGTACGCTCTGCCGGGCTGGCTGCATATTGATCTTCCGGCTTATATTCATATTCCTTTGACCGTTGGCCTGGGAATGCTGGCCGGAGCAATCTGGGCGGCCATCCCAGGGGCGCTGAAAGCGTACACCGGAGGGCATGAAGTCATCAATACCATCATGATGAACTATATCGCCCTCAACATCACCTCATTCCTACTAAACGGTCCGATGAGGGATCCGGACCCATTGAACCTCTCCGCCCGTACACCCGAGATCGCAGCCAGTGCGCGTATTCCTACGATCTTTCCAGACCTGCGGGTCCATTGGGGGTTCGTACTCGCTTTACTTGTGGCAGTCATTATCTGGTGGCTTCTCTGGAAGACCACAATGGGGTTTGAAATCCGCACGGTCGGCGCTAACCCGGATGCGGCTAAATACGCCGGCATTAACGTAAAGCGGACCATTGTAATCACCATGGCAATCTCTGGAGCTTTGGCTGGCCTGGCGGGAGCAATCGAAGTCACTGCTCTCAACTATCGCCACGAACTCGGTTTTTCGGTTGGTTACGGTTTTGACTCCATTGCAATCGCCTTGTTGGGTAAAACAAACCCATTTGGGGTAGTTTTGGCTGCAATCCTGTTCGGAGCCATGCGCAATGGCGGCACCCGCATGCAATTCATGACCCAGATACCGGTTGACATTATCTCGGTGATACAAGGATTGATCCTGTTGTTTGTCGCGGCAGATGCCATCATCCGGTTTATTTATCGTATACGCGTGCGTGAAGAACGTGTGGTCTTGACGCGCGGCTGGGGCGGCTAGGAGGAAGCATGGATTGGCGACGTTTTGCAATCATTGCGTTAGTGATCGTTATCATGTTTGGGACTGTTGTAGTGGTCGGCATCTCCCAGAACTCCCCCCTGGTCATCATCACCAGCATGCTGGCCACCACCATTGCCGTGGCCACTCCGCTGACGCTCGGGGCGCTCTCCGGTATCTACTGCGAACGGTCGGGAGTAGTGAACATTGGAATCGAAGGGATGATGCTCGGAGCAGCTTTCTTTGGTTGGCTGGCGTCGATATACATGAATACCGTCTTCCATCAGGTTCCGATGTTGAGCCTGCTTACAGGGGTATTCGTTGCAGTCCTGACCGGTGGCCTGTTTGCTTTGCTGCATGCCGTTCTGTCGATCACCTTCAAAGTGGATCAGATCATCGGCGGAACCGTGATCAACATTCTGGCTACGGGTATTACCGGTTTCCTCAACCGGCAGATGTTCTTTGGGTCTGGTAGTGTCTTTGGCGGTACGGTACCGCATTCCCCGGGTGTCCTGCCAAGTATCCATATCCCCCTGCTGGCAGATATCCCTGTCTTTGGGCGCATTTTCCAGCAACAGCCCATCACCCTGTCTGCGTTAGCCTTGGTCGTCATAACCCATTTTGTATTATTCCATACCCGCTGGGGGCTGCGGACACGTGCCGTTGGCGAGCACCCGAGGGCAGCCGATACTGTCGGAATTAATGTAATCCGCATGCGCTATCTAAACGTAATAATCGGTGGTTTTATGGCAGGCTTGGGAGGGGCATATTTCACGCTCGAATCCATTTCATCTTTTGAGCCAATGATGACGAATGGCCGCGGTTTCATCGCCCTGGCTGCCATGATATTTGGCAACTGGACGCCTTTCGGAGCCTGGGCAGCGGCTCTCGTTTTCGGCGCGGCCCAAGCCCTGCAAATCAACCTGCAATTCTTCAGGGAATTGATCCCGCCATCATTGGCAATCCTGCAGAACTCTTATGTGGTTGGCCTGGCTCCCTATATTTTAACCATGCTGATCCTGACCGGCTTGATCGGCAAGACCATTGCACCTGCGGCTGACGGAAAGCCTTACGAGAAATAGGAGAACGATATGGCAACCAACGATATTGTTCTCGAAGCCAAAGGTATTACCAAGCATTTCCCCGGTGTGCTTGCCAATGACCACGTCGATTTCGACCTGCATAAAGGAGAAATCCATGCCCTGCTCGGCGAAAATGGCGCTGGGAAAACCACATTAATGAATATCCTGTATGGACTGTATCTCCCCGATTCCGGTGAAATTCAGGTCGATGGAAAACCCGCTGTAATCCACACCCCGAAGGACTCCATTACTCTGGGGATCGGGATGGTCCATCAGCACTTTATGCTCATCCCGGTCTTCACTGTAGCTGAAAACATTATGTTGGGGGACGAAATAGTCCGGAATAAAATAGTACTCGATCAAAAGGCAGTTGCCAAACGGGTGCGAGACCTCTCGCACCAATACGGTCTGGAAATCAACCCCGAAACCCTAGTCAGCCAGTTACCGGTGGGCGTGCAACAGCGTGTGGAAATCGTCAAAGCCCTCTACCGCAACGCACATATTTTGATCCTGGACGAGCCAACAGCCGTCCTTACCCCCCAGGAAGCAGACGAACTCTTCGTGATTATGCACGAACTGACCAAACGCGGCGTCTCGATCATCTTCATCACCCATAAACTTAAGGAAGTGCTGGCCGTCGCAGACCGGATCACGGTCATGCGGGACGGTAAGGTCGTCGGGACAGCGAAGCCAAAAGAAACAGACGAAGCTAAACTGGCCTCAATGATGGTCGGGCGCGAAGTCATCCTGAAGGTGGATAAGGACCCGGCCAAGCCTGGTAATGAAATCTTAAAGGTGGACGGGTTGAAAGTGCACGACATCCGCGGTCTGGAAGTTGTGCGCGATGTCTCGTTCCATGTGCTTGCCGGAGAAGTTCTGGGTATCGCCGGAGTGCAAGGGAACGGGCAGACGGAGTTGGTGGAGGCTTTGACCGGCTTGAGGTCCATGGCAGGCGGTAAGATGTGGTTTTCCGGGAAGGATATGACCGGCAAGCCGCCGCGTCCCATCACTGAGACCGGCATGGCCCATATTCCTGAAGACCGGCAAAGGCACGGCCTGGTACTCGGTTACACCGTGGCAGATAATATGGTCCTTAACACCTATTACCTGCCACCTTTTGGTGTGCACAACATGCTTCAACCTGCAGCAATAGACTCCAATGCGCGCAAACTGATCGAAGATTACGATGTACGCACGCCCTCCCCTTATGTTCCGGTGGGAAAACTCTCCGGCGGCAATCAGCAGAAAGTGATCGTTGCACGCGAACTTAGCCATCCGGTCAAACTCCTGGTCGCCAACCAACCAACACGCGGCCTGGATGTAGGTTCGATCGAATATATCCACAAAGAGATCATTGTGATGCGCGACCGTGGTGTAGCCGTCCTGCTGGTCTCGGCTGAACTGGATGAGATCATGGCGCTCTCTGACCGGATCGCGGTCATGTACCGTGGCCAGATCGTTGCCACAGTGGATGCGGCAAAAGTAACCCGCGAACAACTCGGCCTCTGGATGGCCGGCGCCCACCCGGAAGAATAACTGGTTTCTTTATTAACATTGCGACGGGGCGGCCGGCGGACCGCCCCGTTGCTTTTTAAAGTATATATGTCTGTCCCAGCGCTCTAATCGATTCTGTTATAATGAAAAAAGCCTGCATGCTGTCAGACATATCCCGTGCCCCTTCGAGAACCGGGACTACCTCGCTGAAACCGAGACTACAACGAAAGTAGAAGATTAGTAAGGAGAAAATAATGTCACGTATTATTAAACTTACCTGGCTCTGGATGGCCTTTATCCTGTTAGGGTTGACCGCTTGCGGTGGAGCAACACCGACCACCGACCCATCGCTGGCCTTTACTAAAATTTGGGAGACCGTTGCGGTGGCACAAACCTCAACCGCCCTGGCAGCCTCCCCTACCCCAAGCATGACCTATACTCCGGCGATCAGCCTGACCTCGCAACCTACCAACACACCTCTGATCACCAACACCCTCCTGCCTGGCGTTCCATCTGCGACTGCTTTTACCATCTCAACACCCGTAAGCACCCGTTCGACAACCAATGCCTGTGACAATGCCAATTTTGTCAGCGATGTCACCATCCCCGACGGGAGCGAAGTGGCGGCTGGCTCAACATTTGTTAAAACATGGAAGTTCAAGAACATCGGTCCGTGCACGTGGTTGACCAGTTATGACCTCGTTTACAGTTACGTTTCCGACTCGGGCAAGGATGGTGTTTTCAAACCCCCCGCGCGGGTCGATTTTCCAAATAAAGTCTTACCAGGAGAAGAAGTTGAAATTTCGGTCACTTTGACCGCTCCAACAAAAGCAGCAGCCTACCAGGTTGTTTTTGTCCTACAGAATGATAAAGGCTACAATATTCCCCTAGTCAATGAAAACAGCTACGAATTCTACGTGCTTTTTGTGGTTAAATAACCCTTGACCCAATGTCCCTGAAAAACTCGATCAAAGATGAAGCCCACTGCCTTGGCTTTGCCTTGACAGGGATTACCAAACCTGAACCTCCGCCCCATTGGCAAGCCTATGAACACTGGCTAACAATGGGGCGGCATGGTTCCATGGATTATCTAAACGACCCCCGACGAGTCGATCCGCGCCTGGTTATGCCCGAGTGCTGTTCCATTCTAATGCTCGCCATGAGTTACCCGGGCCCAATATCTAGCGCACAAAGCACAAGTCTTCGAATGGCTGGACGCGTTGCGGCTTACGCCTGGGGACGAGATTACCATCTTGTCTTACCAGAGCGAATGAAATTGCTGACATCCTTTATCGAGACACAAGTCGGGAGATCTGTCCCACATCGCTGGTATACGGATACGGGACCGCTGCTTGAACGAGGTCTGGCTCAGCGCGCTGGCCTGGGTTGGATCGGAAAAAATACCTGCCTGATCCATCCAAAAACTGGCTCGTACTTCCTGCTGGCTGAAATCCTGCTCGGTATTGAACTGGAACCCGACACTCCTTTCAGCGCTGATCGCTGTGGTACGTGTACTCGCTGCATCACAGCCTGCCCAACTGGCTGTATTTTGCCAGACCGCACGCTCGACGCCCGGCGTTGCCTTTCATACCTAACGATTGAAAATAAAAACGAAATCCCGACAGATTTGCGCCCGAAACTGGGCAATCGGATCTTTGGCTGTGACACCTGCCAGGAAGTCTGCCCATGGAACAGGTTCGCAAACCAGGAACACGATCCCGATTTCAACCCGCGAGCTGGTGTGCCCAACCCGGATCTGGTCGCTGAACTGGCACTCAAACCACAAGAGTTTAACCGGAAATTCAAGGATAATCCGGTCCTACGCAGCAAGCGGCGCGGCTATCTCCGTAATGTGGCCGTAGCTCTCGGGAACTCAGGAGATCCGGCTGCATTTCAGGCACTGGAAAGAGCTGTTCAAGATATTGAGCCGCTCGTCCGTGAACATGCTGTCTGGGCAAGGGATCAAATCAGGGGACCGAATCGCTGAGGAAAAAACCTGACCGGAGTTAATCTATGCGCAACATACTTGTCGCCACCAACAATAAAGGCAAAATTGACGAGATCAAAGCCCTGCTAGACGGTCTGGGCCTCATTCTTCACACCCCCGCGGATCTAGGGTTGACACTCGAAGTGATCGAAGATGGACAGACCTATGCTGAAAATGCTGCCAAGAAAGCTGCAGCTTTTGCACAAGCTAGTGGAATGATGGCTTTAAGTGACGACTCGGGTTTGGAAGTGGATGCCCTGGGCGGACAACCCGGCCTTCACTCGCATCGTTTCTGTCCCATCCCCAACGCCACCGATGCTAACCGCAGGAAGTATTTACTCGAACGGCTAAGTGACATACCGCGTCCATGGACCGCCCGTTTCAAGGCAACGGTGGCAATTGCCCTACCCTCGGGACAGGTAAAACTGGCAACGGGTCAATGCGACGGCGAAATAATCCCGGATGAACGCGGCACCAATGGCTTTGGTTACGATCCTATCTTTTTCATTCCTGAACTTGGGCGCACCATGGCAGAACTGGGGATGGATGAAAAGAACCGCCTGAGCCACCGGGCGCGAGCCATCCAGAATGCCATTCCTATCCTGTACAGGGTATGGGATTAATAAAAAAACAGTCCGCCACAAGGTGGGCTGTTATTTTGCAAAGGATCACTTTCCGGGGATGTAAGGGATGGAAATTAAAAAAACGCTCAACAACCCAGCCACCCGGCGAGGTTGTTCGAGCTGAACAAGATGACCCGCACCGTCAATTGTCTGCAGGGCAGCGCCAGGGATCTGTCCTGACAGGCTTTCGGAATAGCGACGGGGGGTAAGTTGATCGTCTGTACCACATATTACCAGGACAGGAGCCCGAATGGCATCGAGGCGGTCGGTCACATCAAACTGGTCGCAGGCACGCAAGTCACCATGAAAGAGTGTCGGGCGAATCGATGACAAATGTCTGGATAACTGGTCCTTCAAATCTTTTGCGGTATACGGGATGTGCATCAGTTCCAAGAGTGATTGAACAGCCAGGCTAAATGTGGCTGGGTTGGCGGCATTCTCCAGCACTGAGGATGCAATTGGCAAATATGGTCCAGTGGAGATCAGGCCGATCCCGGCTACGCGTTCAGGGTGATCAATGGCGAGCGTCAGAGCAATTGCCCCGCCAAGCGCATGTCCAACGAAGACAGCCCTCGATAGGCCCGCGGCATCCATTAAACCAACCACGCTATCAGCATAATCGGCGACTAATTGTAGGCCCGGCCCTTTCGATCTACCGTGACCGGGCAGGTCGATTGTAAAGATACGCGCATCGGCCAACCGGCGAATTTCAGGTGGCCAGGATAAATGATCCCCCCCCGCACCATGAACGAGCACCAACGGCGGTTTTGTCGGACTTCCCCCTTCGTGCAGGAAATAGTGGATACCGGCAGCAATTGGCATTGGAGGAAAGTTATCGTTTTCCTGAGGGATGGTGAAGAAGGTCGGCAGCCTCTTCCGTTAGCGGAATATAGACCTGGACCCGGGTGCCCTTACCGGGCACAGATTGCACATCCAGAACACCGTTGACAAGTTCAGTGCGATCCCGTAAGTTGACCATACCCAAGCTCCCGCGCTGGTCGTAGGAGCGGTTAACCGCAACGACATCGAACCCGACCCCGTCATCCTGAATCTCGAGCAAAGCCAAACCCGGTTTAAATAGATGCAGGTTCACCCAGATGTGCCTGGCCTGGGCATGTTTTCGGGCATTATTGACCGCTTCTTCCACAATATAAAAGATAACGCCCTGTTTACCCATTTCGATGGATTCGAGGATGCTTTCATCCACTTTGATAAGGACACTCTGCGAGAAGGTCTCTTTCGTTTTTTCCGCCATGGACTGCAAAGCAGCCACCAAACCTTGCGATTCCAAAACCAACGGACGCAAGGTGAAAAGCATGTGGCGGATCTCTTTCGTCGTCCGCCGTGCCAAATCCTCGATGCGGCCCAGTTCTTCACTGACACCCTTTGGATCTTTCATCACCATACGCTGGGCAAGGCTGACACGCATGGCTATTGCCGAGACGGACTGGGTAGGGCCGTCGTGCAGGTCGCGGGCCAGTTTTTTGCGGGCTTCTTCCTGGAACTCGATCATACGTTCACGCTCATCCACCACGTCCTGGTAGAGACGGGCGTTTTGTATGGCAACCACCGCCTGACTGCCCAGAATATCCAATAGTTCACGCCGCCCAGCAGTAAAAAACCTCAGCTCCGGATGGCCAAATAGCAAGACGCCATAAGCATTGAAACCGCTACGCAGTGGGAAGCAGTAAATCTCATTACAACTCAAGAAGGTCACAAAGCGGGTCAATTCCAAGTCCTGCCGCACCTCGTTGAGCAAGACCGGTTTATCGCTTTCGATGGCCTGGGCAATAGCTCCCGTCTGGCCGCGCAAAACGACGCGCATGTCGGCCGAGGTCAGGCGGCGCGCCGATGCAACTTCAAGAGATTCTTCTTTTGAAAATAGGAGCACAGCGCTGATCAGTCTATCATCAGGGGGAGCATCCGGTTCGAGGTTCAAGATGCTTAAGCTCAAGTCCAGGACAGAATCGAGCACGCGCTGGTAGTTGAGGGTTGCCGTCAGGGTGGAAGTCAAACCGTAGATAGCGCGAAGACGGTCAACTTCCACATGTTGTTTCTTCTGTTGCGCTTCAGACTGAGATTGGCGAGTATGGCGAACCGTCTGAATGAGGCGCATACTCAAGAATCCGAATACTCCAGCGATTAAAAAAGTAAAGAAAACTGATGCACCGAGAATAATCAGGGCAATCGGAGCCAGTGTATGAAAAACAGTCACTCCGACTTGAACAATCGTCATCAGGGTAGCCGAAACGATGGCACCGATGACTTCAAAATAAAGGGCGGCGGTAAGCAGCGGCAGGATAATCACCCAAAATGCAGGGCTGGCAAACCCTCCCGTCAAGGTGAAATAAAGGGCCGCAGCCAACAAGTCGACTCCCAAGCTAATCTCGCGGTGGCGTTCAAGGCGCCGGTTCAATCCTGCGAGAAGGGTCAGGGCAATATTCCAGCCAGCCAAGCCGATCAAGATCATATTCGGCAGAACCAGAAGCTGGCCTCCCAGCGACAGCGAGATAATCAACCCCAATAAAACCAGCCAGCGCAGGGAAACGATAAACCAGTCAGCGACAAAGGGAGAATCTGATGAGCGCATATCTTCTTACTGCTTTTTGTATACTACGTAGACTTTTTATATCGAAGGACTCGGAAATAACGGATTTTTGATCCATCATTTGCGCAGTACCCTGTAAATGATACCCGAAAATCGCCCGGTTATACCGGGCGATTATAAAATTGTAAAGAAACTGACATGTTAAGCCCGCAAATTAGCCATACCGATCAAAATTCCCAGCGGCATCCAAATATTGAGCATGGCAAATGAATCCTGGGTAAACCCGAGTACGACAATCCCAAACCAGGCGAGTAAACTGGCCGTTCCCAGGAAGACCAATTCCTTACGCCGCGACCGCAAAAGAGCGAAAACCTTCCCCAGAAGGAGAAGATAAAAAGAAATAAACAGCCAGAATCCTACAATTCCTGTCTCTGCCAGCAAACGGACATACAAGTCTTTGGTATTCGGGTAGGTCAGATTATCCGAAGAGAGAAGTTGTGAAATCTCAGTGATGTTGAAGTGCGACCAATCGGGCAAAGCCTGATAAAAATACAATCCTGTTGCGCCAAGACCAATCCCCACCCAGGGGTGCTGCTCGAAAATTGTCCAACCGGCCCAGGCAAAGGCGAGACGAGGTCCGGCATAGATATCGACCAGATAGGAGGTCAAATCCTTCTTATCAGACTGCCAAATACTGGCGAAATATGTGTTTTTTGAAAGAATATAAGACCCTCCCACCAGCCCGGCAAGAATGACCGCAATCAAGGCGATCCGCATGGTCACATTCATTATCTGCCGTACCAGAACCGAATCGTCGCGATGAAATGGCCTCAATAACCATTTCCAGGCTTGTCTCAGCCAACCCCAACCGGTAAACAGGAATGTCAAAAACATTGTCCCAACAACAGATAAAACGCCACTCCGGGAGTACGTAAAAAGGATAAGCCCCCCACAAGCTGCCAGGCTGACAGGTGCAAGCCAGCGACGTTTGTCCCATTGATAGCCGACAAGCACAGAAGCAAAAACCCAAGGCAGATAGACGGTCATTACTTGCGCGGCAAGCCAGGATGGTTCCAGCGCCAGACCGGAAATTCGACGATTAGGAGAAACGCCGGCCATCATTACGGTCTTTTGGATCAGATCGACCAGATTTCCAAGCGGCTGTCCATCGAAATAAACCGCCAGAACGTAAAAATGAAGAAGTTGGACAAGAGACCAGATCACGTGGCCGACCAATCCAACATATAACCATTTAAGAGTAAATTTCAAATCCTGTTCATCGCGATTCATGGCCACCGGGACGATAAGAAATATTAACCCCACTCCAAAAGTAACCCATGCCCGCAGGAGGCGGCTGGCGTAAGTGTAGTTATACAAATTTTCCGGAGCCAGGAAGAATCCGACCGCACTGGAGAGGAGCGCAACGAGTACAAATGCCAATAGAGGAAGAAAACTGTTATTCCAGATAAAGAAACGATGCCGCTGGAAACAACGGAACACCAACAAAAACAAAAGTGGAGCAGCCGGAATAAGCGAGAGCGGGCGAACTTGTGAATCAGCCCCAATAAAAGGGATGAACCGGAAGCTGGTCACCGGAACGGCGACCAGCGTGAGCGCCCATAAGAAGCGCTCAACCCGATGCAAGCGTTCGGGAGCAAGCAGTTTCACGCTAGGCTTCCTTCCGGTCGAAGAAAAGCAGCCCAAACGCCAGGAGGGCAACCCCTAGCAACGCCCCACTAAATACATACACACCCAGCGAGGCGGCCCGTTTCACCGGTAAATCCTGACCCTGGGTTAAGTTAACCTCCAGCAGCGTACTGATCCCAGCTGGTTTGGCCTGGACTGCCTCCACAAAAGATTTCGCCCAGGCTGACGCAATTGTCGAAGCAGTAACCGGTTCAGGGGCGGTGGCGAGGAAGTGCCAGCCACCCTCGCCGGGTTGACTCAAGTAAAGGCGCCCATCCCGCAGACTGGCAACCGGGATGCCGGTCTGATTTGAGAGTTGGGAGAGTACCTGGTCCGACCAGGCCAATTCCACCAGTTTATCCGTCTCGCGCTGGAGATAGGTGTAGATCAGCAGTTCGGAGCGTTCCACCGGGATCACCTGCTCCACGTGTTGATCCACGAGCACGGTGGCCTGGGCGCGATATTGCGGAGGGACGATAATGTAAACCAGGGCAGCCACAGCTGCGCCGACAACAGCTCCAGCGGCCCAAACCCGCCAAGCCGTAAGCAAGCGCAGGAATTCTTCAAGCGATGGAGGTTTTAAAAGCCATTTTTTCATTGTGTTTCCCTTCACGGGACATGCCTGGGATTAAAGAGATTTCGCAGGAATATTCTCAGGCGCCACGGCAACCAAGCATATGTCAGGCGGCGAATTTTGGCGCGAAGGTACAGGCAGGATAATCCACCCCCGCGTTCACGGGCGTAGACCTTGAGCATATCGGGGTAACATCGGTCGTCATTAAGAACGGACTTGCCCTCTTCGTGCAGCCGGAAGGTCGCCCACGTCCGAGGGACGTAGAGCAATTTAGAAATTTTTGCCAGACGCACCCACAAGTCGTAATCAAATGCGAAGAAAAAAGAGAGGCTCAAAGGTCCAACCCGCTTCCACAAGTCAGCCCGGAAGAAAGTAGTGGCCTGCGGGATATGGACCGAACCACGCAGCAGTTTCCAGTAATCGGTCTGACGAGAGGCGAAACGCCCGATGACTTTCCCTTTTTCATCAGTCAGGTCAGCATTACCATACACCAACCCAACCTCAGGATGTGCTTGCAAGGATGCCACTGCATCAGCAATTGCACCGGGGTAATAAGTGTCATCAGAGTTCAGCCAGGCCAGGATTTCCCCATTTGCATGGGAAAAACCTTTGTTCAACGCATCAGCATGGCCTTTATCCTTCTCGGATACCCACCACGCAAATCGATCCGCGAAGCGATGGATGATGTCTATGCTACCGTCGGTGGAACCTCCATCCACAAGGATGTACTCGATGTTGGGGTAATCCTGTTCCAATACTGAGCGAAGGGTGAATTCCAGGAAGCGCGCCTGGTTATAGGAAGGGATGACGATCGAAACGCGAGGCAGGTTGGGTAACGTCTTTGGGTTCATGGTTTAAGGTTAAAAATCCAGTAGCCGTCCCCCTGGGCGATCAAGGGGTAATTTGCAGTAAGATATTCACGCAACTCGGGCTGGTTCTCCCATTCCGGAGGGGTTGTAACTACAAACAAGTCTTTTCTAGAAGTCCGGTCAGCAAAAATGGAGGCAAAATCAGACTGGGTCTGCCCGGCCAGTGTGCGGACTGCAACGTCGGCAGTGGTCGGCCAGAGCGATCCGCTGACCCAACCGAAGTAAGCCAAGCGGTCGCCATAATCTCCAGAGAGTTCGACGATTTTTTTATCGTAGCCAATCGTTTGTCCAAGCTCCTGCCAGTAAGCAATTTCGTGACGATAATCACTGGTCACCAGTGTATTGCGGGCTTCCCACATTTTCATCGCAACAGCAAACAGCAGCAGCCCGGCAAACACGGCACGCCACAACCAGCCTTTCTGCCGGGCAATTTGCCGGACGAGAAGATCTGCAACGGGGATCAGGCCAATTGCGACAATCGGGATGAGCGGCAGGTGGTAATACTCATGCGTAATGAAGTGATATGGGAATGCAAACCCAAAAACGATATATCCGAACCAGGCCCCCACTAGCAAAAAGCGCGGCGCGTTCGTACGAAAGAGCAAAATGCCCGCCAGAGATAGGAACATGGCAGCAAAACTGACTATCCCGGCAGCGATAAAAAGCCAACGTCCATAAAATGTGGGATCCTTCAACAAGGCAGGGAAAAAGCGGAGAGCGAACTGGCTCTCGAGTGTACCAACAATGAAAAGACCGTAAATGTAAAAAATGACAGTCGGGAGGGCTGTAATCCCAGCGACCGCCCAGGTCTGCTTATCAGCAATCATGCGTTTCAGCGAGCGCCGGCTTAACACCAACCCAGCAGCTGCCCCCAGTAGAGGAAACACAGCCACCGATTTAACCAGGATGGCAAGCCCGGTCAATACTCCAGCCAGGATTGCAGACTTCCAGGTACGGCGCGTCTCCCAACGGTAAAGCGCCCACAGCGACCAGGCAATGAGAGCCGTCATCAGCGAATCGGGCATGAATGCCCGGCTGGCTGTCACCCCGAATGGGAGAAACAGGAAATATGCAAGGGCAATGATGCCGCCCTCCCACATGGAAAGTTCCTTTGCCAGCAGCCAGATGGCAAGACCACTTACCAGCCAGAAAAGAGACGCATAAACCCGCCCCACCCAGATCTGTTCACCAATGATGTGGTATGTGAGAGCCACCAAACTTTCCATGACAGGCGGTTCAATCAAACCCTGTTCCTGCCACTGGGCCACAGCAATTTCCCGCTTTAATTCCGGGGCTGTGGGCAGATTAGCATAGTACATACCGCGTGCAATCAGCAGTGAACGATACTGGCGCACCATATAGAAATCGTTGGGCAGGTCAGTGAGATCAACCAAGCGGATGCCCAAAGCGCCGATGAACAACACGGCCACCAGGGCCGCCATCAACCAAGGTTTTGAAAAGAGTTTCGGTGATACTTCATTTTCCATAAAATGTTTCTTTCCACTCACGGCTGGCTTAACAAGTGCTGAAGATCGAAGATGATATATTCATCGGTCTGAGCATAAATGGGATAATGCGAATACAGCAGGTCTTTGATGACCGGCTGGTTTTCGAACTCGCCAAACATAGTGACCAGGAAATATTGTTTCCCGGCAGTATCCTCGGCAAATTGCTTTGCAAAGTCAATATTCTGCCCAGCCAAATAGCGCACAGAGATATCAGCACTGGTATACCACGAACTGGAACCCAGCCAACCCCAGTATGCCAGACGGTAACCGTAATCCTGAGTGAGGCCGATGACCGAGGCATCATGCCCAAGTTTATCTCCAATCGCGGCCCAGAAGGGAGCCTCGCTACGATAATCTGCAGAAGCCAAGCGGGCACGCGCATACCAAGATTGCACTGCCACGCCGAACAACACCAGCACTACCAGGACAAGGCGCGGGAAGAGCCCCGGATTGCGATCAAAAAAACGTTCAAAAACGATCTTCACCAAGGGAGCCAGAGACAGCGCAGCAATCGGGATGAGCGGCAGATGATAGTAATCATGGGTCGTAAAATGGTAAGGAAAAGTAAACCCCAAGGCGATATACCCAATCCATAAGCCCAGGAGTAGAGGCCGCTCCCGGCGCTTATCAGCCAGGAACACTCCCACGATACCCGCCACCCAGACCCCGAAACCGGTGGCATTGCTCATCAGGTTCTGCCAGCTAAAATAGAAGGCCGGGTCCAACCACATGCGCGGGAAGAAACGCAGAGCCAGTTGACCTGCAAGGAGACCTGTAACAACACCATTTATGGTGTAAACCGCAACCGGGAGAACGAGCAGCACAACCATGACCCAAAATTGCGGATCGCGGAGCGAGCGCTTCAGCTCGCGTGATCCAAGGATCACGCCTACAAACGCCCCCACAACTATAAAGGCCGCCACGTTTTTAACAAAAATCGCCAATCCACTACAAATACCAAACAGGATTGCCCACTTCCATTTCGAGGTATTTTGCCAGCGGAATAGTGTCCAAACCGAGAAAACGATCAGCGCCACCATCAAAGGATCGGGCATAAAAGTGCGGCTGGCAATGACACCATAAGGAACAAAGAGATAAATGAGCGTCCCAATAATGGCTGCTCCGTTGGAGGCGAACTCCCGGATGAGCAGAAAGAGCGCCAGCCCACCCAATACCCAGAACAAGGATGAGTAAATGCGGGCAATCCAAAGGTGTTCACCAGTCAAGCGATAGGTCTGGGAGACGATGGTCTCCAACACTGGAGGTTCAATATTCCCCACATCACCGAGGCTGATCGCGGCATCACGCTGCCATGCCGGTACATCGGTCACATACTGGTAATACATGCCGCGCGCTTTGAGAGCAGAAAACAACTGGCGTGTGGGAGCAAAATCCAGCGGCGGGTTGGTCAGATCGTACATCCGGATTGCAAAACCTGCCAGGAGCATCAACACCAGAGCCATCATCCACATCCATGGGCGCTCCGGGATAATAATCTTTCTCATAAGGTATTTTTTCATTCACCTGCTCCTACTTATGTAGTACCTCAAACACTTGCAGATTTTCAAATGTTTCAAGCAGACGGGTCGATCCCATATTCAAGGCAGCCGGGTCAAGGCTGTACTTCGCAATTACCGAAGCGGGAGTCTGACCCTTAGCCAGGTCCACAAAAACAAACACACGCGTGAATATCAAATTGCGGCTGTTAAAACGGGTATCGGGAATGCCATACAATTGGGAATAGTACAACACCGCAGCATCGTCCGGCGAGGCGACGATAATCATATCATTATCTTCCAATTGTTCACGAACGAACAAGACTGCTTTTTCCTGACTGCCGCGTCCAGCCCAGATCTCGGGTAATTGCGGCGCTAGCCAGGCAGTATGCTGGATCTCTGCCAGCAGTACCAGCCCAACCATAATCACTGCAAGCGGCAGGCTCCGCAAAAACTTCAATTTTATTTTTCCTAACAAACCAAAAATCCCCGCAGCTGACCATAACAGCATCAGCGGCAAAAGGAACAACCACACCTTTCCCCAGGCATTCGGTCGTTGGATGAGAATCAGCGCGAGAATCCAAATCAGGGCAGCGACTTGGAGCGGTATGCGGGTGGAGGAAAGCCGCCGATGGAAAACGAGGCTCAAGACCCAGCCGGCAACAAGGATGACCACAATGAAAAGCGGAACGCCCGTTGTCCATTCCACCCACGTCTCAGCAAAACGATGGGAGAGAGTCTCCAGCAAATCAGCCCAAGGAAGCGGGGCAACAAATCCATTGGCGAAAACCTTCTCCGGCCCAGTGAATATCAAGATGGGTGTATAAAACAACAACGTCAGGATGGCTGTGCCGAAGCCGGTTGCCGCCCAAATGCGAAGAAAATCCAGTTTCGAGCGGTACGAGCCGGGAGTGTTCGACTGCCCGCTCGAGGCAACACCTTCGAACTGATTATTCAAGAAAAGCCAAACAAACAGTATGCCGAAAGGGAACAGCATCACCGGTACTGTATACAGACCCAAGGCAGAGAACAGGCCGATCAACCCCCAAATAAAAAGGTTTTTTTGTTTACAGACAATGCTGCCAAGTATAAATGTCAGCAGGGTAAAGAGCGCCACGAGGGTATAGCCACGGGCATTGGTTGAATAATTGACCAACATCGGTAACCAAGCCACCAGCGCAGCCGCACCAAGGCCTGTCCAGCGGTCATAGAGGCGTTTGGCCAGCCAATACACCGCTGGCACAAGCAACACGCCCGCCGTGAACGCCGGCAGGCGTACCGCCCAAGGCCAGATCCCGAAAACCCGGGTAGAAAAAAAGACCAGAATGGAATGAAAAACGTGGTTATTCGGCAGGTGATAATCCGTAATGGCAGAAAAAAAAGAATGGGCAAAAGCTACATATGTATAAGCTTCGTCGTGGCCCAAAGGTGAGTTGAGGTATTCCAGACGAAAAATAACCGACATCACCATGATAACCAGAATAACCGCCAAGAAACCAGATTCATCCTTGCGCGGGTGCAGACTGGCAAAAAAGTGCCCGGCATCTAGCCAGAGCCGTTTGAAGAAACGCCCAAAGAGCGTCCAACGGTGGAGACCAGTCAAAATTGCAAGACCAAATAATAATAGTCCACCGAAGCCAAAAAGCATTTTGAATACTATTGCATTCCATGGTTTCAGGGAATTGAAATTGCCATCCCGCATGAGCGAATCAGTTAATGGCTTCAATATCCCGTAAGGGAGGAACGTCAAAAGGATTAAAACCGCCCCGCAGATCACAAATATAGCGACAAGAAGCCATAGCTGCCATTTGTTGTTCGCTGTATCTTCCTTTCTGAAAAAAGAATTATTCAAACGCATCTAGCAGCCTTTGATAGGATCCACCGGTTTCGCAATCAAATAAACCCGGCTGGTTTATTTGACAGGACATTGATAAATATGTCGCGTTCCAATCTCGTGAATTAACTTTATTGAGGCCAGATCGAGTGCGGGGCTGTCTGGACCACGATCTGCAAGCACAGAATCAATTGACTGACCATCTGGAGGATTTACAAGAACCCAGGCCCGGGTAAAAGGTATTCTTTTGTCAAAATGGTTGTTACTGAGGTTATATTCCAACGAATAAAACCATACCGAAGCATCATCCGGCCAGTCGACTACGATCAGGTCAGTATCACTAATACTGTTTTTGAAAAAAAGTACTGCGTTTTCCACATCGCCACGCTGAGACCATAACCCGTGTATTTCAGGAATTAATCGAAGAGTAGACAAACCTCCAACGAATAATACGACAGCGGTCAGAATACTTGCCAGAGATAGACCGTAAAGAAATTTCAGGTGAACATTTCGCATCAAGCCGATGATGCCAGCCGCAGACCAAATTAGCATGAGCGGTAAAAGAAAAACCCATACTTTTGCCCAAGCATTGGATCGCTGGGCAATCAGGAGGAAAGTTATCCACAGCAGGGCTGCCAATTGTAGTGGAACACGGATATTTGCAAGCTTCCGATGAAAAATCAAACTCGAGACCCAGCCTGCCAAAAGCATAATGGTGATGGCTAATGGGACCCCATGTGTCCACTCTGCCCACGTATCTATAAGGCGAGCATGCCACGTATCCGGTAAATCTGCCCATGTAAGAGGGGCCACAAAACCATTTGCAAAGAGCTTTTGTGGGCCGGTATAAATCAGAACCGGAGCATAAAGTAATATCGTCAAAAAGGCTGTCAGAAAACCACCAATTAACCAATAACGGATGAACTCCCACTTTGAAGAATATGGGGCCGGACTCGCCGCAAGGTTCTCCAAGAACAACCAGACGAACAACATCCCAAACGGAAATAGCATGACTGGCACTGTATACAGCCCCAGGGCAGAGAAAATGGCGATCAATCCCCAGGCCACAAGGTTTTTCTCTTTGCGGACATAAATCCCCAAAATTATTATGACCAAAGTGAACAATGCGACCAGAGTATAGCCGCGAGCACTAGTTGAATAACTGATGAGAGAAGGAGAAAAAGCAACCAAGACACTGGCGAAAAGACCTGTCCAAGGATCATAAATCTGCTTTGCCAAAAAATAAACGCCCGGGATCACTAAAACCCCGGCCAAAAAAGCAGGCAATCGCGCCGACCAAGGAGCCAGCCCGAACGCCCTTACCGAAAGATTAACCAGAAGCGTGTGAAAGACATGGTTGTTAGGCATGGAATAGTCGGTCAAGGCATGAAAAAATGAATCGGCGTATGTCACCACGGTATAAGCCTCATCATGGAGCATCGGACTTTCCATCAAAGCCAGACGATTAATACCGGCAAGGATCGTGACTACCGATAAAGAAACCAGATATCCTTTCTCAGACCTAGAAATATTGGAAAACGAAAAAAACTTCCGAAAATCCCTCCACATTTGCCTGATAAACCTTATGACCATCTCCCAGAGGTGTTTGCCCGTAAGGTATGCCAGCCCAAGGAGGCTCAGACCGAATGCCCCTATTAGAAACCTGAATACAACGGCGTTATCAATCCTGAGGAGCGAAAGGTTGCCATCTCGTGATAAAACGTTAAGAAGCGTTTTCATCGTTCCAAAAGGGAGAAGGACGATCAATAATAATGACAGGCCAAAAAGGCAGAATATTATCGTAAATAACCAGGGAAGAAAATTACGGCGAGACATAACCTACCCCTCCGAATTCAGATGGCGTGAATGGAGACGATCATAAAGATTGCGTACCTTTTGCAGCCCCAACAAGGTCAGTTTAGCCAACAGGATATGTTTCCAATCGCCAAGGGCGGTCGGCGGGTGCAGGCGGAAGGCACGCCAATAAGCACGCAAGGCGCGGCCCGGATGACCAGCATCGGTGAGATAGAATGCATCAAACCGGTTCACACCCGCCATGATCCTCTTCTCGTTGGAGGTGATGATCCCGGTGAATTCCGGATGGGATTTCAAGTCATCGATCAGCATTCTGGCTTCCTGCCCATAAGCCGCGCCACGAGTGCGGTTTTTGGCCTGGTCATGATAGCGGGCAGCCGCCCAAGTTTGAGGCACGTAGACCAGAGGGGCAAGGCGGGCTAAATTCATCCAAAGCAGGTTATCCATCAGCAGATGGTAAGCCGGGTTGAGATATCCCACCCTTTCCAAAACAGAACGGCGCATGAAGGCTGCCGGTTGACAGATGATGTTGAACGCCATCAGGTCCACCAGCGAGTACTGACGGGCGCACATCAGATTGAAGGGTTTGCCATCCGCGTCAATTGCGAGGGCGTCACCGTAAACAACAGCCGCATCAGGGCTCGAACCGAAAACAGCAACTGCTGCAGACACCGCTCCGGGCAGGTAGATATCATCAGAATTCAGCCAGCCAACGATCTCGCCCCGTGCCCGGCGCAGGCCCTTGTTGACAGCCTCAGACTGACCGGAATCCTTCTCGGAAACCCACCACGTCAAACGGTCCGCGTAGCTGCAAATGATCTCCAGACTCCCGTCGGTGGATGCCCCATCCACAACCAGGTATTCAATATTGGGATAGTCCTGCTCGAGCACCGAGCGAAGGGTGGCCTCCAGGAAACGCGCCTGATTATATGAAGGAGTGATAATGGAAACGAGGGGAAGGTCTGCCATGCTATTTGAAGAGAGACAGGTAGTCAATTTTAGGGAAAATGGTCAGTTTTCCGCCAATGGTAGCATCCAGAACCTGGCGGCCCGCCGCCTCATAAGCCTTACGCGCCAACCGATAACCGATCTCTGACGTTTCAAAGTCAGGCAATTGCCAGCGGAAACCTTTGCCAAAATAACCGGGATTGAAATGATTGGGATCGTCGCCCTGTGAGACGATCGTGGTATTGGCTTTACCCGGCACATTGGAATTATGGTCCACGCCGACCAGGATAACCTGCTCGAAACCCATATGGAAGGCCAGTTGGAGGGCAACATAGGTGACAGTGGCACTTTCCCAGACACGGTGACGGACATCACGGGCAAAAGCGGGATTATCGTACGTGGTGTAGATAAACGTGGCAGGGAGCGAACCAGTTGGAAATATGCGATGGGTTCGCCAGGAAAGGAATTTCAGCATCGGCAGGGCAGCAATGTCATCTTTGCACTGTTCGATGACCAAATCATTGATCGTTACAAAATAGGTTGTTTGGAAGCCCAACTCCGGGAACATCAGATAAATACGATTCAGGCCAAAGGTGTACTCTTCCTTGAGTTTGCTCAAATCTGTCTGCCTGAGACTGGGGCCATTTCCAATGATAAAAGCACGTTCGCCTCGGTGAATATCTTTCAACCCGGTCAGCCGTTTCATGCTTTCGCGCCGCCAGGGATGGAAGTAAACGCCCGGAAGGTCAGGCAAGTGCATCAACCCGCTGTAGGTCTTGCGCACTACATTCCAGGCCAGGGCAGGAACCATTGATTTAATGGTTTGTTTTATGCTCATTCTCGCCGCTCATCCCATGTCAACAGTGCGCTATTGTGGCGCATCGTCTTATTTGGCGCAATCGTTTTCGATCTTGAAATAATCATACGGGGCCTGGTAAGTCGAATAGCGGCTTATATCCGGCAACAGCGGTAGATCCTGACCAAAATACGCATCGAGAACCACCCGGAATGTATTGACTGGCGTGATAGACGGATACAGTAAATCTTCATGACCGGGGAGGTAATAGGCATTTAGATTAGACATACGAACAGAGCGACCCGACCCGGTAGGGCCATGGTCTCCTTGAATGATAATGATGGGCGGGGTTGGTGATTTGGTAATGATCACAGCAACGACGGTTTCAATCTGCTTGTCTATGAATATCAGTGAATCAACATAGCCCCGTTTGAAAATTTCCGGGGTCATCGTACTCACATCAATGGCAACCGGTTCTCCGTTTGGGCCAAACACAAAAGAATGCGGCACAAGCAGGTGAACAAAAACAAACTTGGGACCCTCAATAGAAGGGATCACCTGCAATTTCTCGAGGGCGAACTGCGTTCTCCGGCGAATTAAATCGTCAGGCGTATTAGGCAAGCTGAGTTCCTGCGCGTCAAGCAAAATACGCCCAGCGGTGGTCTGGATCAACATATACTGGAAACTATTCAATTCCCATGTGCCAACCGGAGGAGTAAAATAAATGTCAGCATTATTGAGCTCAGTCCAACCGAAGCCCGTTGCAAATGCAACGGTTTTATAGCCACGCGATTCCAAGAACTGGCGTAAAGCGCTATTCTTGATCAAGGGCCAAAGGGGTGACCTATCGGTATTCCCCGGGGCAAAGGAAGCATTCAAAGCGTCCAAATAATCGAAGTTAAGTGATGATGTTAAAGAGAGTTCCGTTTGGGCGTAGTTCGATTGGCCGCATCTTGCCACAAAAAAGCCCATTTGCTCAAGCGAGTTAAGAAACTCGGAATTGTCATAACCGTATAATTCTTGAATTATATCGGAGCGCCCATAAGCATCCAGAATGATGTAGTAAATATCCGGAGTTTCCTGGCTGGTTGAGACCGTAATCGCATTCAATGACTCAGGACCTGTTCGAGATGATTCTTTCCAAGCCTGCCACTGCTTCCAAGACACCAAACCGATCTGGAAAACAGGCATGACGATCAGTAGCATACCTATCACATTCAGGATTGGGGTGACATTCTGGATCTTAAGCTTCTTCCGACAAGCCCACCAGGTTACCAAGCCAGCGAGAATGAGGAATAAAGGTGCCAGGGTGCGATGGCGAAAAACAAAGAAACCTGATATTTGAATCCCCTTCAATAGCGAATAGATCTGACCGTATGAAAAGAACAGGATCAGAAGGATCGTGGTCACCAGCGCCGCGCGCTGCCAGTTTCGCAACAAAACGCGAAAAACAAGCAACAAGATACCTGCACTGGCTGCCGAGAATGCCAAGGGAATTAAAGCCACAGTTGGCGTGACTTCAGTTGCATTGTGCGCCAAGAGAGCTAAAATTGGATAGGCTGAAAACAATAAGACATACCAAGGGACAGCCTTCCAATTCCATTGCTTGGGTAGAACCGGGTTTCTTCTTTTATTTTTCGTTTTTTGATCCATAAATTTATTCCGTACTCAACCGGGCAGTTGCTCCGCCGTCCACGATCATGGCCTGGCCGGTCATGAATGACGACTGGGTGATATCGGCCAGGAAATAGATGGCATGAGCGATTTCCTCGGGCTTACCAACACGCCCGTTGACCGTTTTACGCGCCAGGTTGTCCAACCGGGACTGCATGTCGCCATCACCGACATGGCCGCGGTTCAGACCCGCGCGCAGCATGGGGGTATCCACCGCCCCAGGCAGGATGGCGTTGACGCGGATCTCGTCCCGGGCAAATTCAATCGCCATGGCGCGCGTGAGCGCCAGCAAGCCGCCCTTGCTGGCGGCATAGGCGGCGATGTTGGCGGAGGTCTGCACGGCATGCACGGAGGAGACATTGACAATCGCCCCGCCCCTGGCAGCTTTCAGAAGCGGGTGCGCCAGTTTAACGAACAGGAATGCCGAGCGCAGGTTGGAGGCCATGACCCCATCCCACTCTTCCACAGTTGTTTCGACCAATGGTTTGGCCACCTGTACGGCGGCATTATTGACCAACGCATCCAGCGATGCGGTGAAAGCGCGCACTTGCACAAAGATCGAATCAGCGGCTTCGGGATGGGAGATATCAGCCTGGATGAAATGACCATTGGCTGGAAAATCATCGCCGAAAGGCAAACGATCCACGCCAATGACACACCAGCCTTTTTCGGCAAAGAGTTGGACACTGGCGTGTCCGATGCCGCCGCCTGCGCCAGTAATAAGGACAGTTTTCATCTCAGACATGGTTTCACCTGGTATCAAGGTATGCAATCCGGGTATGTCTCGGGGGCAACTTCGCCATTGTCCGTAACATCCGGCAAGAGAGGATAATTTGCCCCAAAATATTGGTCAAGGATGATGCGGAAGGAATTAACGGGCGTTATTGAGGGGTACAGATCAGCATAACCGCGGGGCAGATAATAGGCATCCAGATTCGTATATTGGCCTGGATTGTTATCCTGGTAGCCATGATCGCCTTCAAGGACGATAATGGGAGGATTTTTTGATTCGCTGATAATGGCCTGTAGAATGGGAATGATCCTCTGGTTAATATATTGCACTCCATAGATGTAGCCCTGCCGGTCATATGCGCTGCCTGTCGCAACGGATGAATCGTTGCTGGTATAGCCGGGGTCGGTCAATATCTCGCCGTTTGGACCAAATACGTGCGGGCCGTGGGGAATTAAGATATGCGCGTAAACAAATTTTGGGCCGGCAATGGCGGGAATTTCAGAAAGTTTTTCAAGGGTGAATAACTCCAGATCAATATGGAAGCGGAGGAAAGGATCCGCAACAGATGAAGATGCTGCAGACGTTTGCTGGCTTGCATTCGCCTGAAATAGCGCGGAGATATTTAGCTTGCTATCCGCGGCAACGAGGAGAACTGCAGCAGTACTCCGGATATACATATTCTCAAATGGATACAGGTACTGGGAGCCAATAGACGGGCGATCCAATCCCAAGAATACGTCCGCGTCTGTAAGCTCCAGCCACGGGTATTCCGACCGGAAAGAGACTGTTTTATAGCCGATTCCCTGCAGTTGACGCCGGACCTCACTATCTTTGATGAGGGCCCAGAAGCCATTGTCATCAATAGCTAAACCGGTCTTCGTCTCCAATGCGGGCAGGTAATTCATATTCAAGGCCGAGGCAATGGACGCGCGCGTGTAACCGTAGTTCGGACGGCTGCAGCGAGCCACATAAAATCCTGATTCGTCCAGCTTGTTTATAAAGGCAGTATTATCATATCCCATCTCTTGTTGCAATGCGTCGGCACGCATATAGGCGTCCAAGACTATAAAATACACATCCGGCAAATTCTGGCGATTTGCATTAAGAGTCGAGCCGGTTTGTGCAGAGGCTTCGCGGCGCGCGGCAGAGGCGGTTGTGATATAAAAATAGCCCAGTTGAAGTGCTGAAGTGATGATCACAAGCGCGCCCACAATATTCAACCATTGGGTAAATTTTTCCAACTTCCTGACACGGGATAATATTCCCCAAATGCCGAGGCCCAAAGCCACAATGTAAACGGGAATCAAGACGCGATGGCGTCCCAGGCCGCTTAAGGCTGAAGAGTGTCGGAAGAGGTCATAAATATGGCCGTAAGAGAAAAAGAGAAGGAGAATTAATGTCCCTATCCACGCAGCCTTGTCCGTCTGGCGGAAAATCAGGTAAAGAGCCAGATAAAGCAGAGCCGACCCGGCCAAGGTAAACAGGTACGGACGCACAACAACCGAAGGGTCAACCTCAGCCGCGTTGGCTGCCCAGAGGTACAGGAGGGGGAAAATAGTGAAGAAAATGTAGAACCAGGGAACGCGTTTAAGCCACTTCATCTCTGTCTCCAAAGGGAAGCCCCAGCCCTTGTACTAGATTCTTGATCGTATTCCAATGGACCCGCTCCCAGGCAGCGGGACTGGAGTTGGCATTGTGGGGAGCCAGCATTACGTTATCCATCTGCCTGAGGGGACTTTCAGCGGGCAATGGCTCAACCTCGAACAGGTCCAAAGCCGCGCCGCCAATTGTACCTGCTTTCAACGCCTCCACCAGCGCTGGCTCATCCACGATAGGGCCGCGGGCGGTGTTGACCAGGATTGCATGCGGACGCATCAGGCTCAGGGTGCGGGCATTGATAAGATGGAGACTGGTCGGATTCAGGTCGCAGTTCAGAGAGACAAAGTCGGCACGGGCAAGCAAATCGTCCAGCGGTGTCATTTCCACACCGGTTTCGGCAATAAAAACGTGGTCTATCTCAACGATATCGGTACCAAGAAGTACCATCCCGAAGGCATGCGCCCGGCGGAGGACGGTCTTGCCGATCGTACCCACACCGACCACGCCGAGGGTGCACTCGTGCAAGGCCCTACCAGGAAGTTTCTCCCACACGCCTGCTTTCATGGCCCCGTCCATCCAAGGGAGACAACGGGCAAACGCCAGCAAGTAGCCCATGACCGAATCAGTAACAGGCAGGGTGAAGGCATTGGGCGTACGGTAAAGTTTCACGCCCAGACGCTCGCAGGCGGCTGAGTCGATCGAGTCGACACCCGTGCCCCACTTGGAGATGACTTTGAGGCGCGGCGCACAGGCCGCAAGGACACGGGCACTAAAACGATCGTCGCCGCAAACGGCACCGTCAAACTGACCGGCGTATTTCAGAATTTCGTCTTCGTCGAGGCGTTCATGGACCTCGGGTGTGATCAGGTCCAACCCGTAGCGTTCAAGCGCCGGACGGAAACGGTCGATGGACGTGAGCATGTAGGGGGCAGAAAACAGGATGGTTGGCATAGGCTCTCTAAGGTTTCAAAGGTTGTTTCATCAAAAAATCAGTGATGGCAAAATCAAGCTCTTCGTCGATATCCCAGGCTTCGGCGGCGTCCATCTCAAACATCAACGGTCGTTCGCCCAGGCGGTTACGCCGGCGGGATAGGTTTTCGCGGGTGAAGATGTACATGCACGAATTCTCTTCATAGACCGGCGGCAGGTCCTGGGTCTGGAGCAGGATGTTCGGATCGTGGTTGAGGGCGTGACCGTGCTGATCATACAAGCGGGTCTGCAGGCGGGTCACCGAGAAGAGCGAATCGTAAGCCGGGAAGTCAGCCAGGAAGGCTTGGATGGCTTTCGAGATCGTCGCGGGTTTGAGAAGCGGGTTGGTGCTGTGGGTCTGGAGGTAGAACTCCGCCTGCACCTGGGAGGTGTCGTAAAGCAAGATCTCGTTCATCGGGGTGGTATCTGCGCGCAGGCGTTTCGGGCGGTCAATGACCCGCACCTGGGGGAAATCCCGCCGCAGACCGGTGATGACCGGTTTAGAGTCAGTATCCACGACAACCATGGAAATCTCAGGCACGGCCAGCAGCGTCTCCAGAATGTGCTGGTAAAGGGGCTTGCCTGCCAGCGGACGGTAGTTCTTGCCGGGGACGCGCTGGCTGTGGTGGCGCATGGGAACGAGGGCGACAAATTGAGGCATATTCTTACTCATTATACCGAATCGGCTCCACATCGCGCTTGACGGGAGTGGTCTTCTCCCAACCGATATGGTAGTAGAAGGTCTGGCGAAGGGCGGGAGTCAATAAGCCGGAGTCCACCATGATAAGTTGCACGTCCGGGACAGTCTGGTGGCGCACCCCCTCCAACAGACGCCCGATGTGTTGTTCCTCGTTAAACGCACGGATAACCAGCGAGCAACTAGACATCCAGTTCAAACCGTTTACCGTGCAAGATTCCATCCAGCAAGATTTGCAGGGTGGGAGATTGCTCCAATTGGTGGAGCGAAAATCTTTTCAAGCTGATGTAACCAGTCGGTTGTGTAGACTCGACAAATTCTCCAAAAGGCAGGGAAAATCGGTAATAGCGGAAATACAAGAACCGGCGCGTCCGCTGGATGGATTCTTGCAGGACCGATAAACGATCCGCCGTTAAAAAGGCGTTCAACTGCTGAAGGTATGGCTCGCGCTCCGGCTCAAAGAAGGCTGTCCCGTAATCGGTGAACGGGGAGCGTGCGGCACATAAAGCTGGGACACCCAGTAAAGTGGCTTCCAGGCTGATGGTGGAGTTGTAAACGAGGATGAATTTCGCCGCCCGCACCAAATCATATGAACTGACGCGTTCCTGCGGAGGGATGAAGACCACATTATCAAGGTCTGCCGCGCCGCTTTGTTCCGTCCACATCGCCACACTCTCACGGCTGGCCTTGCCGGGGCGGGCCTCATCGGGGTGGGCACGAACGATAAAAAGGGTTTCAGGGTGAGCCCGGATGACTTCGAGCAGGGTGTCCAGCCAGTCGAACATATCCCGGAAGGCGACATTGGCGTGCAACTGGCTGGTATCGAAAATAACATTGGTGAAAACCGCCACTGTCTGCCTGTGGGACCTAATTTTCGTCTTGAGCAAATCGCTCAGTTCGTGGATCTCATGCCAGAACTTGACACCCGCCATGCTAAAATCGCCCCGCCAGCGTTTCTGCAAGTCGGCATCCAGGCGGGTATTCTGCTGCGGGGTGAGTTCACCGTCGGGGATGGTAATGGGATACATGGTGGCCTGCCCCTCGACAAAATAACCGCTGAAAGGCTGGAAACCCGATTCATGGGTGACAGCACGCACACCGTACTGCCGGCACAACCAAAAGGCGGTCGCTTCGGGAAAGTGCATGCCGTTGAAGAATACCGCCGCCTGCGGCTTGACGGACATCAGCAGAGCATTGAATTCGCGAGCCACGTTCCAGGCTGAAAGAATGAACTCACGGCCCAGGAAACGGGTTGGTGCATCATCGGTGAGGGATTGCAATCTCAGCCGCCAGCGAAGGGAAGGCAGAACCAGCACGCCTAGGGGGATATTTCCAATCCCATCCAGCAAGGGGTGTTCGTAGCGCATGAGTTCATCGAGGCTCAGGTCCTCGAGCGCGGCGAAGAGTTCTTCATCCCGCTGATAAGTGAACCAGCGCACTTTTGAACCAGTAAAATTCGCCCGGGACTGGCGGATGCACATTCCGCAAGGCATGGGGCAGGATGGGTCAGTCTCATCGGTGCCGAGCACGCAGCAGCTCATGCCCGCCTTGCAGACAAAATGGATGACGGGAGTCCCAGCCAGACGGACAGCCCAGGATGTAAGGAGGGAAAAAGAGGCGTTCTGGCTGAGTCCCGACAGCCGTGTGGAGGCATTGAAAAAGAGAACGGGTGGACGATCCGCGACCGGCTGGGAAGCATATGCCACCCCGCGCGCCATGTTGATAAGACGCGCCAATTCGGCGGTTCGTCGCATGCGGCGGGAAAGGACTTCAATAAGCCGGGGCATTAATCCTAAACCTAATCTTCTATCACCACACGGCGCAGTTTCTTGAGGGACGACAATTCGCTCTCATAAACACGCTTGACGCCGTCACCCAGCGAGGCTTCGGCAACACGCACATATTTAACCAGCCGTTCGAAACCGCTGGGCTCCACCGAAGCAGCCTGGTCGGAACCCCACATGGCCCGGTCGAGGGTCAGGTGCCTTTCGATCATGCAAGCACCCAGAGCCACCGCAACCTGTGGAGGAACGAGACCAACCTCGTGACCGGAATAACCAACTGGGCAGGGGAATTCATCCCGCAGAGTCCGGATCATGCGCAGGTTGAGTTCTTCCGGTTCGCACGGATAGGTGCTGGTACAGTGGGTGATGGCGAGATTCTCAGTGCCGACCACCTCGACCGCCGCCCGGATCTGTTCAATGGTCGACATACCGGTAGAGATCACCAGCGGACGTCCGGTTTTACGGGTGTGGCGCAGCAAATTGTGGTCGGTGATGGAGGCCGAGGGAATCTTGAAGGCGGGTGTATCGAACTGCTCCATAAAATCGACCGCCTGCTCGTCCCAGACCGATGCGAACCACTCAATGCCTTTTTTCTTACAATAGCGGTCAATTTCCAAATATTCTTTTTCTCCAAACTCAACCTTGTAACGGTAATCCAGATAGGTGATGTAACCCCAGGGCGTCTCGCGCATCTGTTTTTGCTGTTCGAGCGGGGTACAGATCTCGGGAGTACGCTTCTGGAACTTGACCGCATCCACCCCGGCATGGGCAGCGGCATCAATCATCTGTTTGGTGATATCGAGATCGCCATTATGGTTAATACCGATCTCAGCAATAATGTAGACGGGATGCCCATCGCCAACCAACCGGTTACCAATTTTGATTTCGCGGGTCATATCGTTAAGCACCTTTCTTTTCCAAGATTAATTCACACAATTCACGGACTGCCGCATAACCACCTGGACGACCAAGGACATAATCAGCCTGGCGCGCCACTGCGGGCAAGGCATCCGCCACTGCCACTGCCCAACCGACAAGCGGAAAGCAGGGTAAGTCATTTAAATCGTTTCCACAGAAGACGACATGCGCCGGGTCTATCTTGCGTTCGGCCAGTAATTTCTGCAACGCAGGGGCCTTGTCATCCTCGCCCTGGATGCAGCCGACATTCATTTTTTTGCAACGTGCGGTCACGACCGGATTGGTCTCCTTTGAAATGACGACCGTCGCAACCCCCATATTTCGCAGCAGGTCAATCCCGTAACTGTCTCCACGATTGGCTGCCACCATCTCGCGTCCATCCTGATCAACCCAGACACGGTTGTCGGTCAGAACGCCATCGAAGTCAAGGACAAGTAGTTCTATTTTCTCCGGCAGCCTGCGAGGCGCCTTGCCGGGCCAGACCATAAGCGGGCCGTCGGTCAACAAACGTTCTTCGGCGCGGCGCCAATCGTCGGGAGTGTCCAGGTCTGCAGAATAGACGGGATCAAAAAGCACGGGCAGGATAACTTTACCGCTCATTGAATTCAATCCCAGGATCGTCGCCGGGTGAATGACGTCAATCAGACCCGTGTGGGCATAGGCCATGGGCAAAACCTGGCGCGGGGCATTGTATGGCTCGTCAATTCCGGGAACATCCGTCAGCGGGTGGATGGGTTTATTCTCCCCGTCGATCAGCCACATCTTGAACGGGTTCTGGTGGGCCGGCGTGATGCCTCGGACCGAGTCCGCTTCAGGATGATCGAGCAGGATTCGCACAGCACGATCCACCAGATCCGGTGGGCGGATGGGTGTGGTTGGCCGCAGATGAACGACCGCGTCCGGGGAATAGCCTTCGTGCCCGGTCAGCCACGTTAGGGCATGCTGGAAAACAGGCAAGTCGGGAGTGCGATCCCCCGCCAATTCAGCGGGGCGCAGGAATGGAGTCTCTGCACCGTACTGGCGGGCAACTTTGGCAATCTCCTCGTTGTCAGTCGAAACAATCAGGCGCGTCACTGTCTCTGCACGGAGGCCAGCCACGATACTGTAAGCGATCAGCGGGTACCCGGCAAAAAGACGGATATTCTTACGCGGGATGCCTTTCGAGCCGCCGCGCGCTGGGACGATGGCAAGAACTTCAGGTTTTTTCGTCATTTTCCCATTCTCCCTGCCAGCAAGCCCAAAGTGACCCACTGCCAGATGTAGAAACTATTATCGCTGCCGCCCCGCAGATATTCCTGCCAGGTTGCGCGAACGGTGTTCGCATTCAACCAAGTGCCCGCATAAGCATGAAGGGCTGTCTCAATGCGTGCCTCGGTCCATTTCGCAAGCGGCCCGCGCAACCACTCACGCTGGGGGGTTTGAAGGGGACGCTTGGGTGCTTCGACCACACCGGCAGGAGCCAAACGGGCCGCCAGTTTGCGCAAAAGGAACTTGCGCGTCTCGCCCTGGATCTTGCGCTCCACCGGCTGGCGCAGAGCCAGTTCAACCAAGCGATGGTCAAGGAACGGCTCGCGAAGTTCGGTGGAAGCGCGCATAGCAATGCGATCATTGAAACGCGTGGCGCGCGGGATCTTGGTATACACAATGTCACGAATTTGCAG
>CAISEG010000057.1 GCA_903884265.1 uncultured Anaerolineales bacterium
GCATCGCACTTTGGCTTTCAATCCCCTCAACTGGCTTCTGGGTCTTTTTTCTCTGGATATTGGCATAGACCTGGGTACTGCAAACACGCTTGTCCATGTACGGGGCAAAGGGATTGTTATTAACGAACCTTCCTGGGTGGCGATCGATAAACGTACCCGTCAACCGCTGGCGATAGGGTTGCAAGCCAAAGAAATGGTTGGACGTACCTCTGGCAATATTTTGGTGGTACGCCCGCTGCGGGATGGGGTGATATCTGAATTTGAAATTACTGAGGCCATGCTGGAGTACTTCATTGGTAAAGTTCACGAGCAGAGTGTAGTGCCGCTGCCGCGCCCGCGGGTGGTCATCGGGATACCATCGGGCGTGACCGAAGTTGAGAAACGAGCTGTTTACGATGCATCCATGTCTGCCGGAGCGCGCGAAACCTACCTGATCGAAGAGCCTACTTCCGCCGCTTTGGGGGCGGGTTTACCCATTGGCGAGACGCGCGGCTCGATGATCGTGGATATTGGCGGCGGGACGACCGAGGTGGCGGTTTTGTCAATGGGCGGGGTGGTCGTTTCCAGGTCTCTGCGCGTAGCGGGCGACGAATTGGATCAAAGCCTTGTCCAGTATGTCCGCAACAAGTACAACGTCTTGATCGGCGAACGGATTGCTGAACAGATCAAGTGGAATATCGGCTCAGCTTTTCCCCTGCCGGTGGAGAAGACTGTTGAGATGCGCGGCCGTAACCTCGTGACAGGCTTGCCGGAGTCGATTGAAATCTCGTCGGTTGAAGTCCGTGAGGCGCTTTCACAGTCGGTGCAGGTTATTATTGAGACCATCAAGGATACTCTTGATGAGGTTCCACCCGAGATCGTGGCCGACCTGATGGATACGGGTATTTGCCTGGCCGGAGGCGGTGCTCTCCTGCATGGGCTGGCTGAACGTCTATCTGATGAACTCAACTTGCGCGTTTGGGTTGCTGAAGACCCCCTGACTTGCGTTGTGCGCGGAACTGGCATCGTGCTGGATGATTTCTCTACCGGCAAACGTTACCTGGTCGGGTTGGAACGCGGTAGTACGCATCACTTTTAATCGCGTGACCGCGTTGAACCGGCGCGGTTTTCCCTATTGCCTATGAAAATCAGTTTTCCTCGTTCCCTGCAGACGGTGATCATTGCATTGGTGGCGATTGGCCTGGTGGCACTCGCTCTGGGCGGATATTTCAACCCAGCCACCTCCTGGTTCTCGCGGCTGGCTGTTGAAGCACAAACCTGGATTTCCACCCGTTATCTTGCTGTGGCGGATTTCCTGACCGTGCCACGGGATGTTGCATCCCTGAGGCAGCGCAATAATGAACTGGAAGCCGAAGTAGCCCAACTTCAGACCCAGGTGATCGACCTCCAGCAAAAGGTGACAGAGACGAACATCCTCTCTGCCCTGGTGGACTTTGCGCGCGCCAACCCTGCTTACTCGTACAAAGCTGCTGCTGTGATCGGCAGGGATCCAAGCCCATTTCTCCGTTATGTGATCATTAACATCGGCTCGAACCAGGGGGTTTTACCGGGTATGCCAGTTGTTACCGACAAGGGGCTGGTGGGGCGGGTGGATGCTGTCATAGCTGAGGCTGCCCGAGTTCAGCTGGTGACCGATGCTGCATCGGCTGTCGATGTCCGGTTACAGTCCTCGGATACCGAGGCGATGCTGGTCGGATCTGTAACCGGTGACCTGTCACTGGACATGATCTCGCAGAATGCCAAAGTGACGGTCGGTGATGTGGTCTTGACTTCCGGGTTGGGCGGCAGTTATCCTCCCAATCTATTGGTGGGGCAGGTGGTCAGCGTCCGCAAACTGGCCTACGAATTATTCCAGCAGGCTGCCATCCAACCAAATGTGGATTTCACCCGGCTGGGATTTGTGCTGGTGATCACCAACTTTGCGCCGGTGGATATCACCCCTTTGATCGCAACTCCTGGACCTTAATATGCGGCGAGGCATCCTGGTTGCAATCCCCGTCCTCGGCCTGGCAATCATGCTTCAGAGCTCGATCATCGGGCGCATCACCCTGCTTAATGGATCGGCTGACCTGGTGCTACTGGTCCTAGCAGCCTGGGGATTGCAAGAGCGTGTTAAAAGTGCCTGGATCTGTGGTTTCGCAGCTGGGCTCGTGGTTGGATTTGTTTCGGGGGTCCCCTGGTACATTTATCTGGTCGGTTATCTGGTTCTTGTAGGGATGGCTCGTATTCTGGCGCATCGTGTCTGGCAAGCACCTCTCCTGGCAATGTTTACTGTTACTTTGATAGGTACACTGGTCTTGCTTATGCTGACATATTTTGAACGTTCCCTCTTTGAAGTATCACTTGCGTTTAATCTGTCATTTGTGCAGATCATATTGCCCAGCATTCTATTAAACATGCTCCTGGCAATCCCTGTGCATGCCCTTATTCGCGATCTGGCGAACCGTCTCTATCCAGCGGAGATGGTTCGATGACCGAAAACACGAGCCGGAAGGGATTCCAAAACTGGCGCAGCCTGGTGGTTTATGGTCTCCTGGCAAGCGTTGGGGTGATTTTTGTAGCGCGTCTGCTGACCTTGCAAATATTGAACGGGAAGATGTATGTTCTCCAGGCGAAAAGTAATCGCACTCAGACCATCAGTGTCTCCGCACCGCGCGGAATCATTTATGACCGTAATGGTATCCTCCTGGCTGGGAATACGCCTTCTTATAGCGTTGTGATCACCCCTGCTTCTTTACCAGATGATGATGGTGACATCCAGCGCATCTTTCGGGAACTATCCGTACTAACCGGTGTGCCGGTAAACCATGGGACTGTGGAGGATGCGAAATTGCTGCAAGCCTGTACACCGGGTCCCGGAATCACCCAACTGGTGGATCTGGGCATCTCGAACGCGCCTTATGACCCGGTCAAGATCCAGTGTTACGTGGATGAAAAAATAGCAATGGTTATCCGGGAGCATGAAGTGGACTGGCCGGGTGTGAGTGTGCAGATCGAGCC
>CAISEG010000058.1 GCA_903884265.1 uncultured Anaerolineales bacterium
AACGAAGCAGCCGCCAATGCCTTCATGTTCAACGATCCAAGCGTAAAGAAGAACGTCATGGTGGCTGAACTGCATCCCATACGTATCTCTATAAGAGGAAAATGACCATCTACCCCATTTCCGCGCTGCGCGCGGTTGCGCTCCGAACCCAGAACCTGCACAGAGCCATCGTCAGCGAACCCAAGCCAAAACCGGAAGCCCTATACCGGGTCATCGCCCAGATCGGCTGTGTGCAGATCGACACCCTTCACATGGTGCGTCGCAGCCATTACCTGGTGCCGTGGAGCCGGATAGGGACATATGACCCTAAAGATTTCGAGTCTCTCATTTTCGGACCAGAACGCCGTCTATTCGAGGGCTGGGAGCACGCCGCCACCATCATCCCTCTGGAGGAATACCGCTACCAGATACCGCGCCAGCGCAACCTGCGGGAAAGTCCCACAACCGGGCATAACCGTTGGTTAAATGAACTTGTCCAAAAGGATTCTGTTCCGCAAGTGTTGGAACGCATCCGCATTGAAGGCGCACAGAAGGTCAGTAATTTCGAGTCGAACGGACACAAAGGCGGTTCCTGGTGGAACTGGCGCCCGGCCAAGGTGGCATTGGAATACCTGTATGGATATGGCGAATTGATGATCGCCGACCGGGTGAAGTTCCAGCGGGTTTACGATCTAACTGAACGGGTGCTGCCTAAATGGGTGGATACCTGCGAGCCGAGCGTCGAAGAGCGAGACCGGTTCTGGGTCGAGCGCGGAGCGAAGGCGCTGGGGATCTGCCTGCCGCGCCATGCTGGGGACTACACCTGGATGAAAGTGACCAAATCGCTGCCCATGGTGGAAGCGCTGGTCAAAGACGGCACCCTGCTGGAGATCGAGGGCAAACTGGCGGATGGAAAAACAACCGAATTACTGATCCATCGGGAAAACCTGCCATTACTAGAACAAGCCGCCGACGGAACGCTCAAAGCCGAACGGACGACCTTTCTCAGTCCATTCGACAACCTCTTTTGGGCTGCCCGGCGCGATGAGATGTTCTGGGGTTTCCATCAGGCGCTGGAATGTTACCTGCCTGCCCCAAAGCGCGTCTACGGTTATTTTTGTCTGCCCATCCTGCATAAAGACCGGCTGGTGGGCCGTTTCGACCCAAAACTGGAACGCAAGACTGGCACACTGATCCTACGAGCGCTGTATCTCGAACCTGGAGTCAAAGCCGGGGAAGAACTCGTCAAGGATGTCGCCTGCGCGATGCGCGATTTCATGAAGTTCCACGAAGCCAAAGAACTGGTCATTGAGCACAGCGAACCGGCGATATTTGCAAAATATTTATTGAAAGCGATCTAATCCCTGGCGATTTTTGGAGAAAAGGTATGAACGATCAAACCAAAATAATATCCAAGGACGAACTCCTCAACCAGATCCACATCGAACGCGGACGGTTGGAAGAAACGCTCGCCCGCCTGACCCATGCGCAAATGCTGCTCCCGGGTGTGGATGGCGAATGGAGCGTCAAGGACGCGCTGGCTCATATCTCGGCCTGGGAACGGCGCATGATCAGCTGGGTTGGTAGCCACCTGCGCAATGAAGAGCCCGAGGTGCCGCTCCCCTGGGACGTGGAACGGATGAACGCTGAAACCTATTCCCAAGTAAAAGATAAACCACTGTCTGAAGTCTTGGAGGAGTTCCGCCTGTCCTACTGGGATTCGCTGGCGCTCGCTGAAAGCATGAGCGAGGGACAACTACAAACCGTTTACGCCGATATCTGGCCCATGGGGCCGCTCTGGACCGGATTTGCCGCCAACATGAACTGGCATTACAAAGAACACCGCGCGGATATCCAAAAATGGCTTGAAACCCAGAAAAAGGAACGCTGACATGCCCACCCACCCACTTCTCGCCATGGCCCGCACGCTGGGCAACCCTGTCATCGGAGGCGAAATTGTCACTTTCATCTGGCAAGGCAAGACCGCGCCGCAACTGATCGATGATCTCCACAACTGGGAGGAAAATCCTCAGAGCTTGCAAAATGCCGGGGCAGAACTTTGGAACTACTCAATGCCCCTGGCGCCAGATGCCTACTTTGAATACGGGTTTCTTGACCCTGAAACTGGCGAACGCGTCTCTGACCCGCTTAACCCGAACCGTGTCTGGAACGGGTTTAACGCCTACAATCATTATTTTTACATGCCTCGAGGCGGGCCAACCTCCCTGGTCCAACCAGTTACGGAAGATGCCAAGGGAAAGGTAAGCCGGCACCAGGTGCCAACAAAAGAATACCTGACCGGCGCAAAGAGGACCGTTTACCTGTACCAGCCTCCGGTCAAGATACCCGTCCCACTAATGATCGTTTTCGACGGACCCGACTACCTTGAACGCGCCAAACTCAATATCATCGTGGACAACCTTATCGCGGCAAAACGCGTCAGACCATTTGCCATGGCAATGATCCAAAACAGCGGAGCAGCGCGCAATCTAGAGCTTTCCTGTTCTGAGACCATGCTGGGATTCGTGTTCGATATGGTCATCCCACTCGCCCAAGAGCAGCTTACACTGACACCTCCTGGCGGGGAACCATATGGTGTGTTAGGCGCTTCACTGGGCGGGCTGATGGCCATGTACACCGGGATGCGCATGCCGCAGGTCTTTGGGAAGGTATTAAGCCAATCGGGAGCATTCAGCACCCCGGAACACGAGTTCGTGTTGGTAGACTTGGTACGTTACGCACCATGTCCCAATATCGATATTTGGATGGACACAGGTCATTATGAATATCTAATCGATACCAACCGTCAAATGTATGCCCTGCTGAAAGAAAAAAACTACCAAGTGAAATATCACGAGTACTCCGGGGGGCACAATTACACCTCCTGGCGCGATGATATCTGGCGCGGATTGGAAGCGCTTTTCAAGTAGTGAAAAATGGCAAAGCATCAGTATAACGGGCCATGTAATTGCACGGTCCATTTAGCAAATGATTCTGTATAATAGTGGCTGTGGGTCAAATTATCTTTATAATGGTTAGCAGACACCTTAATATTTTAAATCCAGGAGATTTCCGATGCTTAAAAAAGTGATGCTCGTTGACGATGATGAGATGCTGCGAAAAATGATGAATGCCTTGCTCGCCAAGCAAGGCTTTGATGTGATTGTCCTTGAAGACGGTCCGAAGACTTTGGAGGAATTAAAGACCACCCACCCGGACATTATTCTATTAGATGTGATGATGCCGGGTATGGATGGGTTTACGGTCTGCCGCGCGATCCGGGACAATCCCGCCACAGCGCGCATCCCGATCATCATGCTGACCGCCCTGGACAGTGTGGAAAACAAGGTCAAAGGCTTCGAGGCAGGTGCAGATGATTACCTTGCCAAGCCCTGCGATACAGCAGAATTGGTGGCGCGTATCAATGTATTGATCCGCCGGGCTGAAGCGATCATACCCCAGCTCCCAGCGCCCGTAATAACGGACGTAGCACGAGAACCGGCGCGCAGCATTGCAGTCTTTTCCCTGCGCGGCGGATCGGGCGTCTCGACCATCGCCGTCAACCTGGCAGCCGGCTTGTCGCAATTATGGGGAATGCAAGTTGCCTTGGTGGATATGGTCTCGGTGGCTGGACAGAGCGCCTTGTTCCTGAACCAATCCCTACGGAATACGTGGGCTGACTTGTGCAAAATGGAAGTGATCGACGAAGAGGGTGTTCTAAGCGCCATGCTGCCGCATGAGAGCCGCGTCCGTACCTTGGCATCGCCGCGCCGGCCTGAAGAATCCGAGCTGCTCACACCGGGAAAGGTGAAAACCACCCTCGAAATTCTCCGCTCCGCTTTCCCCTATGTTGTATTGGATATGCCTCACGACCTGAGTGAGAGATCGCTGACCGGCCTGGACCAAAGCGATGTCATCCTGATCATCACCCAGCCAGAGATCGCCTCGCTGCGAGCCGCCAGCATGGCCATCGAGATTTTCGAAGATTTGAAATACAACGAACAAAAGAAAATTTACATCATATTGAATTGGACCTTCCCGCGCCAGGGGTTGGCTTTCAATGATATCGAACGGATGCTCAAGTCCAAAATTGACCTGATCCTGCCATACGCAGCGGATAAATTTGTCACTGCCTTGAATATTGGCAATCCGCCGGTGCTGTCGGACCCCGAAGGCGCACTTGGTGTGATCTTTGAGGATATTGCGATGGCCCTCAGCAAAGAGGCACAACGCAAAATGCGGCCAGACCAGCCCACAGCGGCCTGGAAGCGGGTAACAGATCGGATCCGCACCAAGAAAAAGGGTTAACACTCCGACTTGGCGGTGCTCTGCGGCCGCCCACAACCAACCCTATGATCCTGGCCACACTTTGTTACCTCCACCATGCTGGTTCCACCTTGATGCTCCACCGCACCAAACGTGCGAACGATATTCATGCCGGCAAGTGGAACGGCTTGGGTGGCAAGTTCGAGGTGGGCGAATCACCGGAGGAGTGCGTTGTTCGTGAGGTATTCGAAGAATCCGGTCTGGTAATCGCAGCTCCGCGCTTGCGTGGACTGCTCCTGTTTTCCGGTTTCAAGAAAAACGACTGGTATGTATTTGTTTTTACCGCGGAGAAATTCAGTGGGAAAATGAAGGAGAACGGCGAGGGTTTTCTCCAATGGATCCCCGAGGGAGAGTTGGAATCCCTGCCGCTATGGCCGAGCGACCACATCTTCTTTCCCTGGTTACGAGGCGAGAAGTTCTTTTCAGCTAAATTTGTCTATAAGGGGGATGAATACCTGAGAAACGAAGTTACATTCTATCCGTAAAGACTCAAGGCGGGCAGTATTTGTTCCTGTGCAGCGCTGGTTGGCATTATAATAAGCACTCTATGGCAATCTTGACCTCCAAACACATCCTGCTCGGCATCACTGGTTCCATCGCGGCATATAAAGCTGTCGACTTAGCATCGAAACTGACCCAGGCTGGGGCTCAGGTGGATGTAATCCTCACCCCGGCAGCGGAGAAATTCATCACCCCGCTCACCTTCCAATCTGTTACTGGACGGAAAGCCTTCACCGACACTGACCTATGGGGCGGTGAAGCCCATGTCCTGCACGT
>CAISEG010000059.1 GCA_903884265.1 uncultured Anaerolineales bacterium
ATCACCTGGTTGGAGCTGGAGATGATCGGCACGGTCAGGGTCGCCAGGAAACCGCTTACGACGATCAGGCCCACGGAAGCGCGCAGCCCGATCATCGCTGAGAATATTCCCAGCAGGATCATCAAGGTCAGCATCACCGGTACACGGCGCTTGGGACCGCCCCAGATGCTCATCAGCAGCCCGCCCACCAGGAAACCACTGCTGCACAACGACATCGCCAGGCCCAGCTTGGCGGTGGAGGCAAAGGACAGGATGAGCGGTGTGAAGAGCACAACCGTCATTTCGGTGGTGAAGTTGGTAAAGGCGAACAGCACCATCAGGGCTGTCAGGCCGGGCCGTGCCATGATGTACTTCCAGCCGTAAACGGCCTCCTGCAGCACTGTGCCGTGGCCGGCGCGTCCCTCGGCTGTGACCGTCGCGCGGGGAATGCGGATGAACAGCAGGATGGAGATGGCAACGAGGAACGTGCTGAAATCGATCATCACGATGCCTGCCAGGCCAATGCTTCCCATCAGCACGCCTGCCAGGCTCGGGGCGATCAGGTATTCCCCGATCCCTACGATCTCCATCATCCCGCTGGTGCGGCCCAGATTCTTCTTGGGGATCATCACGGTCATGGCTGCCTGCATGGACGGCATCCGCAAGCTGCCAAATGCCCCGTTCATGAACACGGCCAGGTAAATGTACCAGATCTGCAGCCCGCCCAGCAGGTACACCACGGCGATCGACAGGGTGCTCAGGCCGGCGCCAAGGTCGCTGATGAACATGGTCGTGCGGCGATCCCAGCGATCGACCAGTGTGCCAGCCAGCGGTCCCAGCAGCACACCCGGCAGTACAAAAAACATTGAAATAAGTGCATATTGAGTGATGTCGCCTGTCTTCTGGAAGACCCAGACCCCCAGTGCGAAACTGGTCAGGCCTGAGCCAATGAACGAGATCATCTGTCCAAGCCAGATCATCAAGAACGCACGCGTACCGTCAAGTGTGGTGCGCCTGCTCTTCAAAATTGAGTTGGTGTTTGTGATTTCCATGGTTGTGTCTCCTTCACTCGAGATTGTTCTTTTCCATCAACAAAAAGGTGATCGCTTCGTCAGCGGTCCTTGAAGGGATGGTTCCCAATCCATGCCCGTGGGTGGGAACCATCCCTGTTCGCCGGTCTGCCTACTTCTTCTTCAACGCGCCGCCCAGCACGATCAATCCCAGGGCGAGCAGCAGGATCGCGAAGATCGGCAGCTCAAAGGAAAGGTGTAGGTACGGGCGGGACAGTTGCAGAACGCCCAACAGGAGTGCCAGGATGCCGAACGTGGTCGTGAAACCGCTGATGGGTTCCCTTTTCCACAATCGGGCCAGGTTGAGGCCGACCAGGATGATGCCGATGCCGATGGCGCCCGCGCCCTCCGGCAGGGAGGGGAACATTTCCGTGATCCCCCACAGGATAAAGAAGGAGCCCCATGCGAACGTGCCGAGATCTAAGTCGAACTTGCGTGTGTTTTCCATTTTTTCCACCGAATAGGTCTTGTCTGATTTCGAATATGATTAGGCTTGGGCTTTCAACCCGGCCGCTTAGGCGCAGGTCCTCGCCTCATGCGCCTTCCAGCCCGGCCACCAGGTCTTGTGCCACATGTGGAGCCTTGCAAAGATCGAGCGCGGCTGTTTGATCGCCAGCTTGCGGATCGGGCAATCAGCACAGCGGTGGATTTTTTCGATGATGAATGCGCTCATGGCAATGTTTCCGAGATCGGGATTGAACTTGATTGTGGTTTCCATTTTGAATTCTCCTTTTTGGTTTTTTTTTGAGATCATTTCTTTTTCCCGACCTCGCTCACCGAGAGCAAAGCCAGGTTCAGCCCATATAATTTGTTCAGGACACCCATCAGGGCGGCCTGGTCTGCGATGTACCCGGAAAGGATCATTTCATCGTTATCCAATAACTGCACCTCCAGTCCTTCCAACCAATCCGACCAGCTCTCATCGAGTTGACCTCTGACATGGATCTCGAAGGTGTCTCCATGAGCTCCGCTGAAAATTACGTCTTGTCCTTCCTTGCTGTGTTCGTCCTTCTTGTTGGTCATATTTCCTCTTGGTCCTAATGTATCAATTTCCCGCCGCGGCATCATCGTCTGAAGGTTGTAGATGGGGTTGTATCTTCTCTTGCGAAAAAAGAGAGCCATCCCCCCGGTTTTCCTCGGATCCAGGCAACAAAAAAGCCGGCTGCGGACTATGTCCACTGCCGGCTCTTGAAAGCACCCATTTTCAACCACTCATTCGAAAATTCTGAGCTCTTTCCCGATGGCGACGGCCTGTGTCCTGCTCTCCACCCCCAGCTTGGTATAAATATTGCTGATGTGGCGTTTCACGGTGGCAAGGGAGATGACCAACTGCCCGGCGATATCCTGGTTGGACCAGCCGGCTTTGATCAGCTTCAGGACCTCCACCTCGCGCCTCGTCAGCGGTTCAGCCAGGAGCTGCATGGAGGGTTGGATCATGCTGGAGGTTTGACTTATCTGGGACAAAAGAACAGCCGCATAACTGCCCCCGCTCTTCCGCGACTGGATCTGGCAAAGCAATCTCGTCATTGCTTCGCCCTTATCCAGGAAAGATCGCACGTACCCTTCAGGCTGGGCCAGTGTGAGTGCTTTTTCCAAAACTTCCAGGGCTTGCTCGTTCTCTTTATTTCCCTGGAGGGCCAGCGCTCGAAGGATCAGGGCTTCGATGATCAAATCCACCTGCCCGGTTTTCTCTGCCTGTTGAAGAAACCGGCTGGATAGGTGGATCGCCGCCGGATAATCGTCTTGAGCCAGGAGCAACCGTAGCAGGAGATCATAATCAATCTCCCGATGATAGGGGATTTCGTCTTTGAACTTTATCCCTCTCTCTTGAATGTGCAGGGAAGGCTTGTCCAAATTTCCCTGGGCGAGCCATACCCGCGCCAGGATGGACTTTAATTGGGTGAATAAATGGGGAGAAACTGGATTCTCACCGATCAATCGCTCTGCCTCACGGATGGCTTCTTCGGCTTGCCCCGGATGCCCCCGGGCTTGTTCGAGCCGAGCCCGGGTAGCGAGGGCGTAGGCTTGCATACCGATATCCCCCCACTGCCGGGAAAGGTCGATACACTGGTGGGTGTACTGGTCTGCATCATCCAGCCGGTTCCACTCATAAAACAATTTCGCCATGCTGGCAAAGATATTTGCAGCCAATGGGGATCTTTGCCCATCTGGACGAACTGCCATTTGTAAACATTGGGTATATATGTCCGCTGCCCGGTGGAGCTGTCCTTGCACCACTAGAATATCGGCGAGACTCGAGTTGGCGATGATGACCATGTGAAGGTTATTTGCCTCTCTGCCGATGCGTACGGCTTCGGTATAGGCTCGCTTGGCTTCCTCCACATCACCATTGAACCAGCTGGCATCCCCAAGGACCGATGTCGCCACACTTCGTATGCTTCGAGAAATGGAACTACAGTCGGGTAGCAGCTCCAAAGCTTGTCGTGCATATTCCGCCGCTAAATGCATCTTCCCTTGCGAGTTCGCACATTGCGCCCGGGCTGCGGCAATCGTCCCTTGCATCGTCCTGATTTCGTCCGTGCGTTCGAGTGGGGCGAGCAGGGTTTCAGGCACCTTCAGCATCGGTTCAACGCGCTCCAGATCGCCGCTAAGGGCAAGCGCCCAGGCTTTTTGGATCGCCAGCCAGGGGCGGGCTTCCGACTGAAAATCGATGGCATCGGTCCAGCCCAGTAGGGTCGCCACCTCTCCGCTCATGAGCAAAAAACATCCATGATCCTCGATCAGGTGTGCAGCCCGGTCCTGGTCGCCCGCCGTAATGGCTTGCTGGATCGATTCGGAGATGAGCCCGTTCTTTTCGTACCATTGGGAAGCGCGGCGGTGCAGCTCGGGCAGCAACTGCCGGGACTGGTGTTCCAGCCGCTTTCTGAGTACATCGGAGAAGAGATGGTGATACCGGTACCAGTGCCGCTCATCGTCCAGCGGGATGGTGAAGAGGTTCATCTCTTCCAGGGATTCCAGCATCGCCTGCCCATCCAAGGACGCGGCCCCATCTGTCTCGACAACAGCCTCGCACAGCGGTCCGCATAAGCGGTCCAGGATCGAGGTCTGCAGAAGGAAATTGCTCACTTTCTTCGGCTGAAGCTTGAGAACTTCTTCGACCAGGTAGTCCATGACGTAGTGATGGCTGCCGGTGAAAGCGGAGACGAAAGCATGGATGTCCTGGCTGCCCTGCATCGAAAGGGCGGCCAGTTGCAGGCTGGCGACCCACCCCTCCGTCCGTTTCTCCATGGCGGAAAGATCGCTGGCAGACAGACATAACCCCATTGCATCGTTCAGGAAAGCAGCGATCTCGTCTTGCGTAAAACGTAATTGATCTGCCCGGATATCCAGCAGCTGGTTGCGGGCGCGCAGGCGGGCAAGAGGAACCGGAGGATCGGTGCGGGTCAGGATGGCCAAGTGCATCTGGGGCGGTATGTGCTCCAGGAGGTAAGAGATCATTTTCAGAACAGTTTCAGAGTGGAGCACGTGGAGATCGTCCAGGACCAGTACGAATGGATCGGAAAATGAAGCCAGTTCATTGGCCAGCAGGTTGATGACATTTTCGAATTGAGCCGGTTGGATCCCCTGGAGCATGCCAAGTATATCGTCCTCAATGTTCGGCGCAATTGGCACGAGGGCGGCAAGCAGGTATTGCAAAAAACGGATAGGGTCATTATCGCCGCCATCCAGGGAGAGCCAGGCGGAAGGGATTTCTTTTTCTTTCAGCCAACTGCTGACTAGGGTGGTTTTACCATAGCCTGCAGGGGCAGAAACCAGGATGAGCGCATGGTTCATCCCAACATTGATCAGGTCGGAAAGACGGGGACGGGCTATCTGGTTGGAGCGAATGGAAGGAACGTAAAACTTTGTCTTGAGCAGATGGTTGCCCTGCTCAAGAGACAATCGATCTTTTTCTTTTTTCCCCGATGCCAGGCCAGGAGCAACCTTTGGCACTTATTCTCCTTGCCTATAATCCGAGTATAGGCTAAATCATATTGTACAGGAATGTAATGGGAGACACAAGGTTGTGTATAATTTCACTGATGGATTTCTAAACTCCCCGGAAGGATCGGCCGCGATAATCTTGTTCGGTTGATTAAAACAAATATGCCTTTTATTTAGGGCATATTGTTTAGAACATATAGAGCGTGTGGAACTGGTGCCCCCAAGGGGGTGTTGTATATACGGATAATCCTAAGTCGAGAGGGTAAGCAGAGTGTATTTCACCTTGATACTTACAAATTCAGCTTGATTTTAGATAAACCGAACAACTGGCTCGTGCCATCTTCATATCAACCCAAATCAAAGGCATGCCCATCTTGGAGGGCTAATCGGAAAACATTATACTGACGATTTTATGCCCGGCAGCGGAAATGGCCACGCTCCCATCATCCGCTATAGGCATTGGTGATAGTTCTTTCTCGGCCAAATTGACCTGCGCGGCATGCGCAAATCGGCGGATTGGTTTCAAGCGACACCGGATCGTTTCGGACGAGATGTTATAGCCTCGCACGAGCCAGCCCTTCCCATTTTCAGTTGCTTTAATGGTGCTGACAACAAACTCATCGGGCAACGATGAGATAAAAGATCCCTGATCCGGGATCTCTCCGGGATGTATTCCGGTTTCAATGGCGCAGAGGGTTGTTTGAAAGGCGTAAGCCTGTTGACAGGATTCGCGCCAGTTACCTTTGTGCGGGATGATGGCGTAGTCAAAGCCCCACTTGCCGGGCATCTGCCCGCCGGGTGTTTCGAAGGCGGGACCAGCATGCCCCTGACGCCCGGGTATATCATCCCGCGAGAGCCAGCCCACACAGCGCAAAAGTGTCAGGGCGATTTCGGTGTGAGCGCCTTTATCTCCTTTGAGCACTTCCACTTCCGGCAGGCCGCGATTGGCGATGGTCAGCCCGATCTCGCCGTTGGAAATATCCGTAAAGGCGCGCTGTGGCACTTCGGGGCGAGGATCTTCCACCCAGTTCTCACCCTTTTGTGGCACCCCGAGAGGCCGCCGAACCACTTCGAAGTGACCATCGTGATCTGCTTCCCGGACAGAAATGGGCGCAGGGAAATGCACCCGCAGACGGTGGTCTTTTACCAGATTGTCAATCTCCGTGTGGATATCGATCCGGGGAACAGCGGGGGATAAAGAAATCCGGCTGAAAATAGGGATGTTCACCAACTTATTCGAGCGGCTGTGCCTGTCTGCAGATAACTGGGCGGGGGCTTTCAATTCGTATACGATTTCAAGTGACGGTATCTGCCTGTAGGGGAAAACTTTCAGGGAGACTACTTTAGGGGTGAAAAAGGAATCCCCCTTGGGCGGGGAATAGTTGTACTCGTCTCCCGCATCCCCACCATCCACAAACCGATTGAGACCGGTATAAATGGTATCCGTGCGCTTGTCGGTAATCGTCAGGGTGCCATCTGCCCGGCTCGCTTCAACCTGGAAGATATTATTTTCGATGACAAACGGCGGCTTCTTTTCATCACCCCCATCCAGTTTGGCGAGCAATTTCCCACCAAATTCTGATTCGGTAAAGCGCAATGCCAGCGGAAGGAATGGTTTCAAAAACAGGCTGACTTCTACCGTAGGGGACGCTTGAGGAGCCGCGCTGGCGCGCACCCAGAGCGTGCACCACCCCAGCGCCGGAATATCGGGACAGACGAAACGGATTTTTGAAGCCTGCGGGGTGTGGGCAAGCACTTGAAAATGCGTAACGCCGGGGTCAGCTTCGTACCTGGCGATGTCTTCTTCTGCTTGATGCCATTCGGGAATGTTAGGCTGTCCTTTGTCATCCAAAATTGCGTCAATCGTGACGGTGGCGCCCTGACGGGATACTTTTATGCCAACAATTGCTGCCCCGGCAACGCGACCTTCGTTGATCGCGCCGATGGTGGCACGCAGTTCGTTTTTTCTCAGCAAGACATTCGCCAGTACATGATTGCTAGACCCGATACACTCATGGGGGATCAAGGTTTTATCCGCATCAACGAGTTCATAGGCTGCGACATCTTTGGGGACGTTGAGTGCGATTTCTACGACATCATGGTGCGCGTACCCGAGAGGATTAAAAAGCACAACGGCCGAGAAAACATCACCAGATTGGGTGTCCACCGCCCGGGAAAGCGCCTGCAATGCCTGGAGGGTGATTTCTTCTGCAATCTGGTCAGCCTGGTCGAAGCGCGGTTTCATTTC